>JBFEWA010000495.1:0-1681 GCA_041546605.1 Bermanella sp. | reverse complement strand
CTTTCCACTTGTGGGTATTTGAGTTTGGCACTGTCATCAAAGCCCATCTGTCCCATCATTTCGAATGAGGGTTTTAAACCGGATAGGCTTTCAACTGTGGTGCCTTCACGAATGAATTCCTCGTGATCCAAAATGGTGATGCCGTTTTGATCGGTTACGGGTATGACGGATTTTTTAAACTTGCCGGCTTTTTCAGCGGCCGCTGCTTTGGCTTGAGATTGCACGGCAAAGTTATCCACATCTTCGCGGCTGAAGCCTTCTAGTGTGGCGATTAAATCGGCGCCCACACCCTGCGGTACAAAGCCGGTTTGAAAGTTGGTGGCAGGATCCAATGCCCATGCGCCACCATCACTGCCCATGGGAATACGGGATAGGGATTCCACACCACCGGCCACGATTAAGTCTTCCCAACCGGAGGCCACCTTCATGGCCGCCATGTTCACTGCCTCTAAGCCAGATGCACAGAAACGGTTAATCTGCACGCCAGCGACTTTTTCATCCCAATTAGCGGCAAGGGCGGCGGTTTTGGCGATGTCGGCACCTTGATCGCCAATGGGGGTGACACAGCCAAGCACCACATCTTCAACTTTGCTGGTATCTAAGTTGTTACGGGTTTCTAGGGCTTTCATTAAACCCACCACTAAAGAAACGGGTTTCACTTCGTGTAAGGCGCCGTCTTTTTTCCCTTTACCGCGAGGGGTGCGAATGGCGTCATAGATAAATGCATCGGTACTCATAATTGGCCTTTATTGTTATATAAGTGAACAGACTACGAATAGCATGGCTTCACTCTACCCCTGTGGCGGGTTTGGTACCAATGGCCATATCCGCCTTTAATAATGGCACAAGAGATCAGGCGGTAAGATGGGCGTTATTGAGAGAGTAGGGATTCAATCTGCTTAATGGCGGTTTGGGCGATGTCGGTTAAATCGTCTTTTTTGGCAAAGATGCCATCACTGGCTAAACGGGCCAAGCCATGCAAGGTGGACCAGGTCACCTGTGCCAAGCGTAATGGGGATTCAGCCAGGGGTTGCTGCTTGTCTTGCTCAAAGGACTCAAAGATTTTCACATACAGACGAAAGCAATCTTTGGCGGTGCGTTGAAACTCATCCTGCTTGGCGTCTTGCCATAACATTTGTCCGAACATGAGCTCGTATTGGGTGGGATGATCTGTGGCAAAGCGTAAGTATCCCATGACCGCTTGCTCTAATTTATCGTGCAAGGGTAGAGCCTCATCTTGAATCACTTGATTGAGTAAGTGAGTCAGCTCTGCAAACCCTTGGGCGGCCACGGCGGCCAGTAGGGCATCTTTATCTTTAAAGTGATGATATGGGGCGGTGCGTGAGACACCCACCACTTCGGCCAGTTTGCGTAACGACAATCCAGCGATGCCTTGGTTGCGAATGATGTCCATGCTGGCATTGAGCAATGCCTGCCTTAGATTGCCGTGATGATACGGGTGATTGGCGCTGTTGGTGGACAAATCCATCGTGTCTTTGGTCATGTTACACAGGAGCTCGTGGTTAGTCGTTGCAGTGTAAACTCAATCTTGACAATGTCAAAATGCCTGTCTATCTTGACGGTGTCAAAATAACAACAAATCGAGGTTTCCATGGAATTCAAAAGCTTTGAAGTAAGCATCGAGCAGCATGTGGCGCATATACAGCTGTGTCGCCCAGAT
>JBFEWA010000031.1:0-15502 GCA_041546605.1 Bermanella sp. | reverse complement strand
CGTGGCGTATTCGCCAGTTTCCAAGTTAACAATGTGAGTCGTTACTTGCTTAAATTGCTCTTCAATAGCCACACCAGGTACTAACAGACCGGCCGCCGCTAAGATGTTTTTCTTTTTATCTTCAAGTTTATTTTTCACTTGAATCGGTTTTAAAGTAACCGCTGAACCTGCCACGATGATGGAGCACACAAGGCACAGCAGCACCGCAACCATAATGGTTTTTTGAATGCTATCGTTTTTAGCCGACATTGCGAGCCATCCTCCGCTTAATATTTGCTTGAACTACAAAGTGGTCAATTAGTGGGGCAAATAGGTTAGCGAATAGAATCGCTAGCATCATGCCTTCAGGGAATGCAGGGTTGATAACACGGATCAACACCACCATCACACCAATGAGCGCACCAAATACGAACTTACCTGTATTGGTCATAGAAGCAGAGACTGGATCGGTTGCCATGAAAATCATACCGAAGGCAAAACCACCCACAACCAAGTGCCAGTACCAAGACATAGCAAACATCGGATTAGTCTCTGAACCCACAAGGTTAAGGAATGTAGACAAGGCCACCATACCGATCATCACACCGGCAACGATACGCCAAGAAGCAATACCCATAACCATCAATACAAAACCACCAATTAAAATGGCAATAGTGCTGGTTTCACCGATAGAACCTTGAATGGTACCTGCAAAGGCATCAAACCAAGTTAGACCGGAAGCAAGCACGGCATCAATACCACCGGTTGCTGCTAGACCTAGAGGGGTTGCACCAGAGAAACCATCAACTGCAGTCCATACCGCATCACCCGAGATTTGAGCAGGGTAAGCGAAGAACAAGAAAGCACGACCAGTTAGTGCTGGGTTCAAGAAGTTTTTGCCAGTACCGCCAAAAATTTCTTTACCTATGACCACACCAAAACTGATACCTAATGCAACCTGCCAAAGAGGAATGTTTGGTGGGCAAATCAGCGCGAACAAAATAGACGTTACAAAGAAACCTTCGTTGACTTCATGACCACGCACTGTGGCAAACAAAACTTCCCAGAAACCACCCACGATGAAGGTCACCGCATAGATAGGTAGGAAATACGTCGCACCAAAAATTAAGTTATCCCAAATACTGCCAGCATCGTAACCTGCGATAGCGCCAATAATGGCACCGCGCCAGCCTTCGATTTCAGCAATATTCATGGCATCTAATGCGTTATTGGCTTGAAAACCAATATTCCACATACCAAAGAACATGGCTGGGAAACAGCACAACCACACTGTGATCATGATGCGCTTAAGGTCGATACCATCACGTACGTGAGCCGTGTTGTTTGTTACCGATGGCGGTGAATACAAACCAGTATCAATGGCCTCATAAAGAGGATACATCTTCTCGAATTTACCGCCTTTGGTGAAATGCGGTTCGAGGCTATCTAAAAACGATCTTAAACCCATGATTATGCCTCTTTCTCAATACGATCAAGGTTGCCACGAAGAATTGGACCGTACTCGTACTTACCTGAACACACGTAAGTACAAAGTGCTAAATCTTCTTCGTCTAACTCAAGGCCACCTAAGCTGATAACAGAATCCATATCTTCAACAATCAATGCGCGTAGCAATTGAGTCGGAAGAATGTCCAATGGCATCACTTTCTCGTATGCGCCAATTGGCACCATGGCACGTTCACTACCACTGGTTGTGGTGGTGAAGTTCAATAGCTTCTTCGGCAATAATTTTGATAGATAAATATTTTTAACCGAATGCTTATTCACGCCTGCACGAAGATAATGCAGCATTTCACGCTCACGACCTTCTAGTAATACAGACACTTGATTCGCAAAACGACCTAAATAATTGGTTGGACCTTGTGCAGTGCGACCACCAAATACAGAACCTGAAATTACACGATTTTCACCGTCTTTCAGTTCATTAGCCGTCAATTCAGCCAAACAAGCACCCACTTGTGTTTTCACCAAGCGTGGATTTTTCACTTGAGGGCCAGCCAAAGCAACAACGCGATCAGTATTGATCTTACCTTGGGTGAACAATTGACCAATGGCAATTACATCCTGATAACCCACATGCCATACCGTCTTAGTTGCACTCACCGGATCAAGGTTATGGATATGAGTACCCACTAAACCTGCAGGGTGTGGCCCAGTTACATCCACCACTTGTGCTTTACCAGCAGGAATAACCGCTGCAGGAGACTTAGTCACAAACACCTTACTTGCTAAACATGACAACACAGCAAGACCATTAGCAAAGTCTTCTTTTTGTTCAGCAATGACTACAGCAGGGTCTGCCGCTAGAGGGTTTGTATCAAGAGTCGATACGAAAATAGAGCTAGGCGTGCTGCCTAACGCAGGAGCTTTTGAAAAAGGACGAGTACGGATTGCCGTCCACATACCTGATTCAATCAGCTGAGATTCCACTTGCTCACGAGACAAACCAGATAGCTCGCTTGCATTATAAGACGTGAAGGTAATCTCTTCATTGCCTTCGATTTCAATCACAAGGGATTCAAACACACGACGTTTACCACGGTTGATTTCAACCACAGTACCCGAAGCCGGTGCCGTATATTGCACGCCCTCGTTCTTTTTGTCGGTAAAGAGCACCTGCCCTTTTTTGACTTTGTCACCTACCTGCACAAGCATGGTAGGCTTCATGCCCACATAGTCGAAACCCACCAATGCTACCCGAGAAACCGCATTACCTTGCGTAATGTTTTGCTCCGGTTTCCCAGCAATTGGCAGGTCAAGACCCTTCTTGATATTGATCATATGCCTTGCCTAATCACAGTTTCGAAAAAATTCGTTCGTCAGTGCCGAAAACGACACCTGCTTTTTTGCTTATTATTCAAACAGTTACAAGCCGAGTAAAAGCTCTATAAAAACTGTTCGCTAGTATAATCATCAGATCTATAAGTGACTAGCTATAACTATCCAAACTTATTCAAGCAATTGGAAATAAGTATAGACACAGTCACCTAGCTTGCTTGAACTTGGTCACACAAAAAAAGCCGCTGAGGTGTCAGCGGCTCTTAGATTACTGGCTTACCAGTGGGTAAGCTGGGTAGTTAACCCCGCATAGTTGCTCAGCGATACGTACCACTTGGCAGCTATAACCGTACTCATTATCGTACCAAACGTAAATGTTAACGCGATTACCACTTACGATAGTCGCTTCACCATCTACGATACCCGCACAACGGTTACCAACGAAGTCGCTAGATACCACTTCAGGGCTGGCCACGTAATCAATTTGCTTTTGCAATGATGAATGCAAAGAGGCATCGCGAAGGTAAGCATTCAAATCTTCACGAGATACTTCTTTATTCAACGTTAGAGACAAGATTGCCATAGAAACGTTAGGAGTAGGTACGCGAATCGCGTTACCTGTCAGCTTGCCTTTTAATTCTGGCAATGCTTTAGCAACCGCGCTGGCCGCACCTGTTTCAGTGATAACCATGTTTAAGGCTGCCGCACGACCACGACGATCACCTTTATGGTAGTTATCGATTAAGTTCTGGTCGTTAGTGTAAGAGTGAACCGTTTCAACGTGGCCACATTCCACACCATACTCATCGTTTAGCGCTTTAAGCACAGGAGTAATGGCGTTAGTGGTACAAGATGCAGCAGACAGAATGGTGTCATCCGCTGTGATATCACCATGGTTTACACCATAAACGATGTTCTTGATGTCGCCTTTACCAGGTGCAGTCAATACAACGCGCTCAATACCGTTACAAGCAGCGTGCTGGCCAAGACCGTCAGCATCACGCCATACACCCGTGTTATCAATCAACAATGCATTGTTGATACCGTATTTGGTGTAATCAATTTCAGATGGGCTGTTGGCGTAGATGATGTTGATGTACGTGCCGTTTACGATTAGCGCGCTGTTTTCTTCATCAACCTGGATAGTGCCTTTGAAAGAACCATGGATAGAGTCACGACGTAGCAAGCTTGCACGCTTAACCAAGTCATTACCCTTACCCTTACGCACCACGATGGCACGTAGACGCATACCTTGGCCACCACCAGCTTTCTCAACCATGATGCGAGCCAATAGACGACCGATACGACCAAAGCCGTAAAGTACGACGTCTTTGCCTTCAGCGTTCTCAGCAGCCGCTTGAGTAATTGGCTCAAGTTGCGCTTTAACAAATTCTTCTAAAGAAGCGCCATTGGCTTCCTTACGGAAATTCACCGCAAGTTTACCGATGTCGATGTGGCAAGCTTTAACATTCAAGTCATTCAGCACATTCAATACAGGCGCTGTTTCTTGTACAGAAAGCTCTTCTTTTTCCACCTGACGCACAAAGCGGTGAGCTTTTAGGATATCAATCACAGAACGATTGATGATTGGACGACCATATACAGACAACACAACGTTGTTCTTACGATATAAACCGCCAATTACTGGGATCATGGATTCTGCGGTTTCTTCACGCAACGTCCAATCAGACAAGCTGGCTTCACGAACATCTTGACTCACGGATACACCCTCGATACTAAGGCCAAAAAATTGTGCGGTATTATGCCCATAAAGCCCAGCAATCTCAACGGTTATAGAAGCATTAATCCCCCCTACCACCAAAGGAGGATAGTCACTGATCAGGCTTTAGACAATCCCCCATAATTTTTGCCTTAATACACATAAAATCCCACGGTTTTAGGGCAATGCCTTAACACCCTGTAACGCTTTCAGTACACTAGCGCCTTTGATTTTTCACTGTAAAGGACCTTCATGGCAACCCACCCTCCCGTGCCCAGTAAAACCGGCGACCTAATTTCATGGGGCAACACCCATGGCTCCCATCTCGCCCACGGAATTGCCCATGCAGCCAAGTCCTTTTCTGGCTTAACCCTAGTGGTGGCCAATAATTCCAGTGAAAGCCAACGCCTTACCGAAGAAATTCGCTATTTCTTCGATGGTGATGTCTTCAATCTGCCGGATTGGGAAACATTACCCTATGACTATTTTTCACCCCACCAAGATATCATCAGCGAACGCTTAAGCACCTTGGTGAAAATCCCACAATCCAAAAACAGTGTTCTGGTGGTTCCAGCCCTATCCTTGCAATTAAAGCTTCCTCCGGCCAATTACATTTTAGGCCACAGCTTTACCGTTAAAGTGGGTCAGACCTTAGATCTTGAGCAACTGAAACATTCTTTAATCGCTGCAGGATATCAAGCGGTAGATGGGGTGTTTGAACACGGTGAATTCACCATTCGTGGTGCCATTTTAGATATTTTCCCTATGGGGTCTGACCAGCCATTTCGCATCGAATTATTTGATGATGAAGTAGAGAGTATTCGCTGGTTCAACGCAGAGACTCAACGCTCCACAGAAACCACGGATAGCATCGAGTTGCTACCCGCCAAGGAAGTACCACTGGATAAAAACGGCATACGCACGTTTAAACAGCGCTGGTTTGACTTCTTCGAGTGTGATCCAAAAGAATCACCACTTTATATGGATGTAACCAAACAAATTGCACCAGGGGGCATTGAGTACTATTTGCCCTTATTCTTTGAAGAAACCGCAACTCTGTTTGATTACCTGCCGCAGTCATGTCAGCTAATTTTCAACGAAAACCTTGAAGCCAGCTTACAGCACAACTGGAAAGACATTGAACACAGATACGAAGAGCGTCGCCACGACATTCGACACCCTGTACTGCCCCCCAATGAAATTTATTTAAATGACAACCAAACCTTTGCGCAGTTTAAATTACTCGGGCGTATTAAAACCTTTAATGCTCCCATCAAAGAGCAACAAGGGCATCACAACTTTCAATTACCGATGCTGCCATCATTACAGGTTAACCACAAACACGAGAATCCATTATCGGCCTTAGAAGCCTTCTTAATGGAAAATGACGAGCCCGTTGTATTTTGTGTAGAAAGCGCCGGTCGTCGAGAAGCCTTACTAGAATTATTAGAGCGCATTCAAGTTACCCCGCAAATCATCGATTCGTGGCAAGACTTGGTCGAAAACGAATTTGAATTCGCCATCACCACCGCCCCCATTGAAGATAGCTTTTACAGCCAAAGCCTTAATGCTTGGCTCATCAGTGAAAACGCCCTATTCGGCGAGCGCATTCGTCAAAGCCGCCGCCAAAAGCAAGAGAAAGATCAAAGCGAAAATGTGATTCGCAATCTTACCGAGCTCACCATAGGCGCAGCTGTGGTACACATAGATCACGGTGTTGGCCGTTATCGCGGCATGGAAACCATTGAAATCGATGGGGACGCCACCGAATTTGTCATGCTGGAATACGCTGACCAAGCCAAGTTATATGTGCCGGTATCCTCACTACACTTAATCAGCCGTTACAGTGGCGCCGATACCGACATGGCACCACTGCACAAACTGGGCACAGATAAATGGTCTACACAACGCCGTAAAGCCCTTGAGAAAATCCGCGATACCGCCGCTGAACTATTAGAGATTTACGCCAAGCGCGAAGCCAAACCAGGCCATGGCTTCCAATTTCCACGGGATGACTACGACATTTTCAAATCGGACTTTCCATTTGAAGAAACCGCCGATCAAAAAAGCGCCATCAATGCGGTTATCACCGACATGATGAAAGCCAACCCGATGGATCGCTTAGTTTGCGGGGATGTGGGTTTTGGTAAAACCGAAGTGGCACTGCGAGCCGCCTTTATTGCCGTACAAAATGGCAAACAAGTAGCGGTTTTAGTACCCACGACCCTGCTTGCCCAACAGCATTATGAAACCTTCCGTGATCGCTTTGCGGACTGGCCAATAAAAGTAGAAAGCTTGTCTCGCTTTAAAACCGGCCAAGCCAAAACCAAATCCATTAGCGCCCTTGAAGATGGCAGTGCCGACATTGTTATCGGCACCCATAAACTCTTACAAGGGGATGTGAAGTTTAAAGACTTAGGTCTACTCATCATCGACGAAGAACATCGCTTTGGTGTGCAACAAAAAGAGAAAGTCAAAGCTCTGCGAGCGGAAATCGATATCCTCACCATGACCGCCACCCCGATTCCTAGAACCTTAAACATGGCCATGTCAGGGGTGCGGGACTTATCCATTATTGCCACCCCGCCTGCGCGACGTTTAGCGGTGAAAACCTTCGTCAAAATTTGGGATGAGCATTTAATTAAAGAAGCTGTGCTACGTGAAATATTACGTGGCGGTCAAGTGTATTTCCTACACAACGAAGTGAAAACCATCGACAAAGCTGCCGAAGACTTAGCCAAGCTTATACCTGAGGCGCGTATTGGTGTGGCCCACGGCCAAATGTCCGAACGCCAACTGGAATCGGTCATGAGTGACTTTTACCACAAACGCTTCAACGTTTTGATGTGCACCACCATTATCGAAACCGGTATCGATGTCCCCAACGCCAATACCATCATTATTGAGCGTGCGGATAAATTCGGTCTTGCTCAATTGCACCAATTACGTGGACGAGTTGGTCGTAGCCACCACCAAGCCTATGCCTACTTGTTAGCGCCGCAAGAAAAGAAAGTCACCAAAGATGCGGAAAAACGCTTGGATGCTATTAGTAACGCGCAAGACCTTGGGGCCGGCTTTATGCTAGCCACCCATGACTTAGAAATTCGCGGGGCGGGTGAGCTATTAGGGGAAGAACAAAGTGGTCACATCCAAAATGTGGGCTTCAGCTTATACATGGAGCTCTTGGATCGCGCCGTAGAGGCCATCAAAGCCGGTAAGGAATTAAGTTTGGATTCCCCTACCGAACATCAAGCGGAAATCAATTTGCGTATTCCTGCCCTGATCCCAGAAGACTATTTGCCGGATGTGCATAATCGCTTGATTTTATACAAGCGCATCGCCAATGCTAAAAACAGCGACGAATTGAAAGACTTGCAAGTGGAAATGATTGATCGCTTTGGTTTATTGCCACAGCAGGTCAAATATCTTTTCCAAGTCACAGAATTAAAATTCAAACTTGCAACACTCGGCATAGTGAAGTTAGATGCTGGTGAAAGCCAAGGTCGCATGGAATTTGGCAGCCAAACCAGTATTGACCCTTACACCATGGTGCGTCTGGTGCAAACCAAGCCCGCTAGCTACAAACTGGATGGTTCCAATGCATTCAAATTCATATTTGATATGCCCGACGCCCAAAGCCGATTCAGCACCATTAACACAGTACTCGATTTACTTTCGCAACCAGGTACACCATGAAAATCGTAATTGCCCTATTTATTAGTTTTATTGCCTGCGCTGTTTGGGCCGAAGATGACGAAACACCGGTAAAAGAAGCCCGTTGGTATCAGGTGAATCTCACCCTATTTCAACAGAAGCCAGATTTTCATATTGATGAATCCTTTTCGTTTACACCACTGCCATTGGAAATGGCGGACATCATTGAGCTAAAGAGTAATCAACCTTTCACCCTAGCCAATAACGGCATGAATGCCACCTTGGCATTCCATCACGAAAACAGTAACAATCTGGCTTTCACTCAACAAAACATTGATGATGATTGGGCCAATAAAGTGGGGAAATTAGACCCAGTTAACCAACCCATTTTGTTTAACGCGCAATGGCAACAACCGGTATACGACCAACAGCACAGCCTACCTATTTATATTGAAAGCTCACTGCAAAACTTAGGGGTTCCACAATTAAAAGGCTTGTTCTACTTGCATGTTTCTCGCTATTTACACAGTAAGATCGATTTGCAATTTATGCCGAACCAAGCCAAGTCCCCCAATGAACTTATCAGCTTTCAACAAAGCCGTCGCATGCGCAGTAAAGAAATCCATTATATTGACCACCCATTAGTGGGCGCTTTAATACGCATTATTCCGGTAGAGCACCCATTAAAAGCCATTGAAAAACAACAAGAAGAAAGTTTGGACCTGCCTACCGAGGCGCCATTGGATTCTGCTCTTAACGTAAGACTATAAAACACACATAAAAAAAGCCCCAAAGGGGCTTTTTTTATGTGTGGCATTTAAGCGGTTAAGTAACCAGCAATGATAGCCTGAACCTTATGAATGCCTTGATTCAATGCCTGATAAATCTCATCCATGGTGATAACCGCATCACTTTTGCCCGCGGCCTTATTTACAACCAGTGCCAAGCACGCATATGGAATATTCAACTCTCTGGCCAACACGGCCTCAGGCATACCTGTCATACCTACTACATCACAGCCGTCATTTTCTAACCGACGAATTTCAGCCGCAGTTTCTAGTCTTGGCCCTTGAGTCGCGGCATAAACACCACCCTTTTTCACTTGGATGTTTTTTGACTCTGCCGCAAAGTACAATCGTGCACTTAAATCCCCATCATAGGGATGAGTAAAATCCACATGATCCAGTGGGCGAAACACCCCATCAAAAAACGTGTCCTCACGGCCATGGGTGTAATCGATAATTTGATCTGGAATGCAAATCGCCTCAGCATCCATACCTTGCGTAATGCCACCCACCGCATTCACCGCAATAATCTCTGTCACACCCATTTCTTGTAGGGCCAGTAAATTAGCGCGATAGTTCACCTTATGAGGTGGTAATTTATGAGGGTGACCATGGCGTGCTAAAAACACCACAGCCTGCCCCATAAGCTCACCAAATATCAAAGGTGCACTGGTTTCGCCCAGCGGGGTTTGGATCGTTTTTTGTTCTTGTATTTCAAGACCAGGGTATTCAGTTAATCCGGTACCGCCAATAATGGCCGTTAGCTTTTTCATAATGGCTTAAGCCTGCTGCTGCACAACGGGTACATGATTTTCCATGTACAAACTTCGACTTGGGAACGCAATTTCCGCCCCATGCTGATTAATAATCTCACCCACTTTAAGCAAGACATCTTGCTTAATGCTATGAAAAGTTTGCCAATGGGTCGTATGGGTAAAACAATAAATAAAGAATTCTAATGAAGAATCGGCGAATTTATTAAAATTCACCATTAAGGTTTGCGATTCATCAATGTCTTGATGCTGCTTGAGCAATGCCTCAACATCATCGCAAATTTTCCCTACTTGAGAGAAATCCTTATAGCGCACCCCTATGGTTTCATAGATGCGGCGATGGGTCATGCGTGAAGGGTTTTCGATACTTATTTGTGTAAACACAGAGTTAGGCACATACAGTGGGCGCTTATCAAAAGTAATGATGCGCGTTACTCGCCAGCCGATGTTTTCAACCGTGCCTTCAATGTTTTGATCTGGGCTTCGCACCCAGTCCCCCACGGCAAATGGTTTATCCAAATACACCATCAAGCCACCGAAAAAGTTGGCCAGCAAATCTTTTGCCGCAAACGCCACGGCAGCGCCGCCCACACCACCAAATGCAATGATACCGCTAACGGATACTCCTAGGGTTTGAAACACAACCAAGCAGGTCAACACCACCACACTGATGCGCAGCAGTTTAAATATGGCACTGATGGTGGTTTTATCGGCTTTGGTTTCAATGCGGCCTTTTAAAATTTGATTTTCGCGTATGCGAATCAAACGCATCACAAACCAAGCAAACAGCACAGCCGAGGATACGACATAAAGGTGCTCGTTTTTAGGCAATAACTTAAGATCAAACTCCAGCTGCAACAAACGCAGTACATAAATAATGCACGCCAGCATGACACCGTAATACACAGGGGATTCCAACGCTCCCACCACGGCATCATCAAATAAATTACGCGTACGGCTTGCTCGTACTTTTAATTGTCGAATCACTTGTTGTGCAACCACATAGGCCACTAGGCCTACCAACACAGCGATAACGGACTCGGCCCACCAAACATTCATTAATTGGATAATTTCATCCATTGAAACCATTGCGCTACTCCCACTCTGCCAATACAGCTAATGCCTGCATATAGGCTTGTTTATTGTCTGCCAAAGTGAATTTTGGCTGATAATTTTGCAAACCATAAGATTCTACAGACAACTCACTTAATGCATTTAAAATTTCTGTGGATGCTTCTGCGTGATTACACGCTAACAGTACATCACACCCTGCCAGCATGGCCGCCTGGGCACGTTGCTGGTAATTACCTTTCACTGCGGCACCGGCCATACTTAAATCATCACTGACGATGCGCCCATTGAATCCTAATTGCTGGCGTAATACCGTTTGCAGCCAATACTGAGAAAACCCCGCCGGCTCTGAATCCACTTTTTCATACACCACATGGGCCGGCATCATCCAATCAATATGGCTCATTAAATTTGAAAATGGCTGAAGATCTTGCGCTTCAATTTCCTCAAAGCTGCGTTCATCAACCGGGCAATCCACATGACTATCAAGATTCACCCAACCATGACCAGGAAAATGCTTAGCCACAGTTGCGAACCCCATTTCTTTCAGCCCTTGCATGAAATGACTGGCCAGATCTTGTAAAACTTGTTTATCAGCTGAAAAACTACGATCGCCAATCACGGTATTACGCCCGTAATTTACATCTAAAACCGGCGCATAAGTTAAATCAATGCCTACTTCTTGCAGCTCATAGGCCAACACCATGGCAGCGGATTTCGCCAACACACATGCCTTGTTGGCATCTTCGGCATACACATCGCCAATTTTTCCCATGGCAGGTACTTGAGTAAACCCTTCGCGAAAGCGTTGCACGCGCCCCCCTTCATGGTCCACCGTAATCAACAAATTAGGATTAATGGCTTTAATCTCAGCCACTAAATCTTTTAGCTGATTGCGACTTTGAAAGTGGCGGGTGAAAAGAATGATCCCCCCAAGAAATTCATGGTTCAGCCATGCGCGTTCACTATCCGTTAGTTCCGGGCCTTGAATATCTGTGATTAATGTAACCTTCACTTATACCTCGATCATCACAGGGCAACCCACAGGCACCCAATCAAACACACGCATAACATCACTGTTTCGCATACGCACACACCCATGACTTTTCGCTATGCCCATAGGTTCCGAGTCTGGCGTGCCATGAATATAAATATATCGCGCCATAGAATCCACATTCCCGAGGCGATTGACGCCCACCTCTGTGCCACACAGCCACAAGATGCGCGTTAAGATCCAATCACGTTTAGGGAATTGCAAAGCCAATTCAGGGGAATAAATTTCGCCGGTTGGGCGCCGTCCAACAAAGACTGAGTTGATGGGTTCATCGGCACCGATCTTGGCGCGAATGTAGTGAGAGCCTAGGGGGGTTTGACCAGAGCCTTGTTGACAGCCTGGGCCATTTAACGCCGTGGACACCTCACACTGGAAAATCAAGGTTTGATCTTCGTAGGCACTCAAGGTTTGAGATTGTATGGAAATGTGCAAATGTCGCACTGTGTGTCTCGCAAACAGGATTTAGGCTTACTTTGCCCGAATACCCGCCGCAAGGAAAGGCAAGAGATAGCCAACTACTTCTTCTTCTGTGCATTTGGTATCAAAATCATGCTCAACAATCGCGCGTAAGTTTTCCATGCTAGACAAAGTAAAGGCCGCAGAACCCAACATAAAGTGGAAACGCCAGAAACGCTCAACCGGTTGAAGATCCGGAGTGGCTTTCGCAATCAGTGCCATCACGCGACGAAACAGGCTGCGATACTCGGTTTGTAGATACTTACGCAAGTGGCCTTGACCTTGATTGTAAGCAAGACCCAGTAAGCGCATAAAAATAGCCAAGCGACTGCGGTCGCCTTCTGTAACGCTGGCCATGGCACGGGCCACAAATTTCAAAATATCTTCGATGGATAGAATGGTATCAGGGTGATTCTTTTCATGGACATCCAAGCTGGTTTCTACCATTTTATAGAAAGGGGTTAGAAACCGAGCAAACACAGCTTGAATTAGAGCTTTTTTCGAGCCAAAGTGATAATTAACGGCGGCAAGGTTTACATCAGCACGGGCGGTGATGGTGCGCAATGAAGTCTCCGCAAAACCATGCTCAGCGAATAACTCCTCAGCTGCATCTAAAATCCGTGTAACCGTATCAACTTGTGCCATACCTTAAACCCAAACAAACAACTGTTTGAAACATACGTTTAACTCAAAATCATGTCAAGCGCAGTGGCCTTTGTTCAACGCTTTTCCCACAAGAATTCACACTTTATAACATTCAAAATAAAAAACGGGCCCGAAGGCCCGAAACAGACAACAATTCAATACCACTGAGTACTTATAAATAATAAGCCAAGGTCAAACGCACAAAGTCTTCATCACGAAAACTCCACAGAGGGCTTTCAGAGTCCGGTGCAAATACACGAGCCTCTAGCGATAAAGTCACGTTATTAAGAAGGCGTGTATTACCCTCGACACTCAAACTGTAATCTTGGTACTCATAATCAAACAGCACACCTGCTAACAAAGTAGAAGATGCCGCATCATTAGCCGCCCAACGGGTTGCCAGCAACACATCATGCTCAAACGCCGTTGCCGAGGCCTCTTCTTGGCGAGAGTCGTACAAATGCTCAGCCACCCAACCAAGATCAATGCGCGTATCCCAAATGCCCACCTGGGTATATTCAAAGCCAGCTGTGGTAGCAAAATATTGTTCATCCTCTGCCACAAACAAACCGCCTGCTGTGTTGAAAACAGGGAACTGAATATCACCAAGCAATGTAGACTGGGAATTTTTTGGCACGCCGTCTCGCACGATACCTTCAAATTTCCACGCCCAACCTTCATCCAAATACTGCATTTCCAAGCCAAGCTGAGAAATTTGCGGGTAATAAGGCAACGCCTTACCTTGTGTTTGATCAACGCCTAATGATGGCTCACGACTGGTACCATGAAATACCGATACCGCATATTCAAACTCATCGATGTAAGTATAGAAACGCGCCGCCACATCCACATGGTTTTCTTCATCACGGCTTTCGTAAATAGCATCAGCAAAGTGTTGGCCCAAACCTAAGCGGCCCTCTTTACCCACAAACGTGCGCTCTCGATGATAAGGCAATACAAATACATCTAAATTCCCCCAATCACGCTCCAACAATAGTTGAACCAGAGGCTGACCCAGTTTTTGTTCGCCATCTAAGCTTTCTACGCCATCGGTTTGGTTGATGATGTCCACTAAATGAGAAGACTCTGTCACCCCCCAAAACACCTTACCTATGCCGGCTTTTAATTCGAAATCATCCGCCACTTTATGCCAAATGAGTTCGCGAATATCCCCATGGCTGCGCTCGTCATCATGCTCATCAAAACGATAAAACGGTTTAAAGGTGATGGATTGGTCACCTTCGAACTCTTTATACAGCTCTGTGCGCAACGCAAGGGATTGATTCCAACGATCATCATTATCCCCAATTTGACTGTCCGCCCCATAAAAAGTGGACTCATAATCAAGCTGAGTGGTCACACTCAGCTCGGCCATACTCGGAGCACTCAAACTGGCAGCAGCAAGAAATACGCTGATTGCTAATAGTGCTTTCATATTATTTGGCTCGCTTAAGGCTATTCTTAGTGAACTCTTTGTCATCCAAACCCACTTTAAATTCATAGCCTTTGTACTCTAAACGAGTAGCTTTATTGGTTTGGTGATTTTTCATCTCACTCAAACCTGGACGCCAGAACTTATCTAAATACAAGGTGTAGTTTTTATTTTCTAGGGTTTTTAACAATGACTTTTTACGGTCATAAAACTCGATTTTAAGTGCACGATATTCCGCTTTATCAATCCAAGCCACTTGTTTGGTATAACCAGAATATTTATCCGTTGGGAAACGCTCAACCACAAAGCAATCTTTACCATCATAGGTTTCATCACGCAGATACTTATAAGTGTACTTTTCAACTTCTTGTGAACTGATATCTTCAAAAGCAAATTCACTACCCACAAAAGGGCCAGACTTGTTTTTGCTTGAAATTTTCTTAACACGCTTTAAAGCCGGCAAATACAACCACTGATCATCAGACTTATCCTTATGAGTATAGGTCAGCATGGCCACCCCTTTCTGATCGATTGGCGTATCGAAGATCATCAAGGATTTATCGCCGTCTTCCCCTTCACCCTCAAGAGTTTTCACACGCATATCACGGGGCGCTTCTGTACCCTTGCTATCAATCAGCACCATTTTTAATTCAACTTGTGAATCGCCAAAGCCTTGGCCACGCTTATCCGCTTCTACAGCAATAGCCAACCCTTTTTCTTCTGGGGTTTGCGACCAAGCAGAAACACTCGTCAAAAGTGCAACCAATGCAATACCAATAACTTTTTTCATCCTCATACTCCTTATTAGGCTTGAGCTTCTAATGGTTTATTTGACTCACTCAACGAGTGATCTTGTGTATCTTGGTGCTGATTTTTATTCTCGCTTTTATCCAACCACAACAACAATGGAGGCAAGAAGAAGAAATCCACCAATAAAGCTAAGGCAATAGTCAATGTACTCATAAGCCCCATTTGTGAATTGATCGCAAACGGCGACAGCATTAACACCATAAAGCCTGCACACAACACAACTGTGGTTGCACTTAATGCCACACCCACTGTATGGAACGCGTATTCAATGGCTCGTTCTGTATTTAGGTTTAATTCGCGTTTGGCGCGCACATATTTCGTCAT
>JBFEWA010000364.1:0-3195 GCA_041546605.1 Bermanella sp. | reverse complement strand
GTCTCTTTATATAGCAAAGTCACGGTATTGCGGTTAAGTCCCGTTTCTCTGGCTACATCTACAATTTTTAACTTTTTCTCGCCCATCAGACGAGCTAAATGACATCGAATCACGCCGATTAACCCCACCAAATCGAAAAATGTTATTTAGAATGACAAAAAACCATTGCAAAAGGCATTTTACGAGTTAAAATGTTATTTAGGATGACATTTTGCTACTTAATGTCGTTTTAAGTGATCCAAAATACCAACAATTCTGGAGAAATACCATGAGCAATGAGCAAACTTATCTCACCACCCAAGAGCTATCTGAGCGTATCAAATACGATACTCGTACCATCCGTGAACGTTTAAAGGATTCTGTACTGCTAGAAGGGGTGCATTACTTCCGCCCATTTGGTGGCCGTAAGATTCTTTATATCTGGGAAGCCATTCAAGCGGATATGTTTAATAGAATACCTTCAAGCTTGGCGATTCCAATGGCAAACGGAGGTGTTTGTCATGGCTAGTGTTCGTTCACGAAAGGGCAGCAATAAGCTGTTTATGGATTTTCGGTATCGTGGCCAGCGATGCCGTGAGCTTACAGCCTTGGAAGATACGCCTGCTAACGTTAAAAAGCTCGAAGCGCTACTTAAACGAATTGAGGCGGAAATCACTTTAGGATCGTTTGATTATGCCAAATACTTTCCTGGCAGCGCCAACATCGCCAAGTTTCATCAACCTGACCTTGGCACCTTAAGTTCTGAGTCGTCCAAGCGCGGAAAGTCCGCTTTCTTTAAGGATTTCTGTGAAGTGTGGTTTGGTGAAATGGAGTCCACCTGGCGTCGGTCATATCGATCGACGGTTAGGGGGATTCTAGATCGCCAACTCATCCCTGAATTCGGCGACCTAGAAGTCAGCAGCATTGCTAAGTCCGATCTACTTCAATTCCGTGCCTCCCTCGCCAAAGTGAAACACGGAGATAAAGTGGGTTTCTCACCAGATCATATTAATCGCCACATGAAGATCATGAGGATGATTTTGACTGAAGCCTCTGACCGGTTCGATTTTACGTGCCAGTACCGAAACATCAAACCTTTGAAAGTACCAAAGACAGATGTTGATCCTTTTACCTTAGAAGAGATCCAGTTATTCCTTAAACACATCCGCCCGGACTTTAAGGATTACTTCACGGTGCGCTTTTTCACCGGTATGCGTACCGCTGAAATTGATGGACTAAAATGGCGCTTTGTGGACTTTGAACGCCGACAAATCTTGATTCGTGAAACCTGGGTTAAGGGGTATGTGGAATACACCAAAACCGACGGAAGCCAGCGTGAGATCGAGATGTCACAGCCTGTTTATGAAGCCTTAAAGCATCAGTATTTGGCCACAGGGGAGCAAGAGTATGTGTTCTCCACCCTATCTGGCACACCCCTTAGTTACAACAATGTAACCAAGCGTGTGTGGTATCCAATGCTTGCTCATTTAGATTTACGCAAACGGCGCCCTTACCAAACCCGTCATACCGCCGCCACCTTGTGGCTTGCCAGTGGTGAAAGCCCTGAATGGATTGCCCGCCAAATGGGACACGCCAATACCGAGATGCTGTTCCGAGTGTATAGCCGATATGTGCCCAACCTGACCCGCCGAGATGGTTCGGCCTTTGAGCGTTTATTAACCAGCTTTGGCAGTCAAAATAATGTGGAGGGAAGTCACGATGAATAAAGTGGATGCATTCGTTCTTCAGGACACAAAACGTAAGGCAAAGAAGCGCGAATTCAGAATGTTAGCCACGTTATTGGCCCATCAGTTTCATGTAACCCAAGGGGATCATTTAGTGCCACTACTGGGCAGTGGTGATGAGCACTCCAATGTGGATGCCATCGCCTATTGGCTGGCTGAACATGGGCATTACATTGAGAACATGAAGGCCTTGAAAGTAGACCCTTTAAATCGCCTGCATAATGAACTCAATAAACGCCTATTGGCTGCCGAGCTAGGGGGTTGACCGATGCCTGCGACAAAACAAGCATGGATTAATGGGTTCATGCTTTTGTTAAGCATCAGCCTTATTCAGTGGCATTCCATCCAATTTTGGATGGACGCCACTGGCGTCGTTGGCCCTTTATGGAGCATTGCCATTGAAGCCGCAGCCTTGTGGCTTTGGTGGCAGCAGCGCATTCTACTGGCCTGCCTTGCCTCCTTAATACTCACCATTGGTCCGCTGACGTATTTAGCTTTGCCAACATACGAAGCGCTTCAACTTGAGCAGCAAACACAGATAAACCTAGCCCAAAGAAAAGCACTGATTCAGGACTCCATTGATCAACTGACCTCAGCCCTAGAGAGCTATCAACAAACCAGTGAATCCAGGCTTGGCTGGGCTGCACGGATTGATGAGACCCAAACGGCTCTTCAACAAGAACGTCAGCGTTTCGAGAATTTGATCATCGAAACGCAAAACCAGAATCGAAACGTTTTACCCTACTTAACCGTTTCGATCGAAACGCTGGCCATTTCGATTTTGATGCTCACCCAAATTATGGCTATCCATGCGTTACGAAACGTTTCGATTTCGAAACACACTATCGAAACAGTCAGTACCAGCTTACCGGGAGAGCCCGTTCCTACAGAGGAATGCGTTTCGACTTTATCGAAACGAATCGAAACCACCGATGAAGAATTCGAAATGATCGTTACGGTCGTTTCGAATCAATTGTCAGAGTTATTAACAGTCGAAACGATCAGCCAAGCTGAGTGGGCCCGTCGAAACGGTGTTTCGAAAAAGAGCGTTTCGATGCTGTTGAATCACTCGAAACGCAAGGCAGAGGGGAAGGAGTGTATATCGAGAAATGAGTTTAGACACATCAAAGAATGCCTGTTGTAATGACAGAATAGAAAAAATTAAAGGATACAAATAAGGGGAATAAATATGATTGAAGCCAATGACATCAATTACCAGAATGTTGCCAAGGTACTAACTAAAACCTTAACTAAATGGGGTGTAAGCACTCAGGATTCGGCTCATTTAATGGGCTTAACAAGTGATGAGTTAACTGCTCTTATAAAGGAAAACATAGAGATTAGCCCAACCTGTCAAGAGCGAATGGCGTATCTATTGAATATCCATGAGCAATTAAAGAACCTATTTGGCAATGATGAAAATTTACCTATTTTTATCAATACTCCGAATCAAGCTCAATTATTCAGTGGG
>JBFEWA010000171.1:0-6742 GCA_041546605.1 Bermanella sp. | reverse complement strand
CGACTTTATTAAACTCGGCTACCGTAAGTTCCCACATATTAGTCATGTGATTTTTTATCGAATAGTGGACGACACTCAAATTGAAATCGTCCGTATTTTACACAAGCGTATGGATGTGGAAATTAATTTGAAAGGCTAATAAGAAGGCTTAACCTCACAACTTCCCACAATCCAACTTATTCTGCCCAGCCACAACCCCCACCATTTTGATTTTCTGATAATCCGTGCCATTAAAGTCTTGTTCGAACACCGCGTGTTGATAGCTGCATAAACCATCGTCTCGTTCCATGGTGACCACGCCGTTAATGCGGCAGCCGGTTTGGATGCCGGTGAGTGGGTGGCGCAAGATGCTCCAATCGTTACCGGTAATGTAGGCGTACTTTAAGGTTTCTTTCCATGCGTATTGATTGGCCCAGCGTTGCGCCGCGGCGAAGGCGTCTTGTTCTAATGCTTTGTCGGTTAAACCTTTTTTCGGCAGTTGGTTTTGTTCAGTACGTTTGGCGTCTTCTTGGGCGATACGTTTATCCACTGCCGCTTTGGTTTGTTGTGCGTATTGGCTGAAGGTGTTGTCGATTTGGTTTTGCAGGGCTTTGTCGATAGTGAGTTTGCGCGCAAAGGTTTTGTCTTGGGCTAACACATTAAAGTGAGAGTTTTTGCCCCAGAGTTGTTTGCCCAGGTTAGCGTTGGTCCACCACAGAATGCCTGTGTCTTGTTGGATGATAAAACGGCCCATGTGGCCCAATTCATAAACCGGTTTGCCAATGGCGTTGCTCAGTTCCGCTTGATAAAGGTAGGTGTCGCTGGTGCAGTTGCGGCAGTTTAACCCGTTAAGTACCAGTTTTTGTTGCGGGTAAATCAGTACTTCCATCTCATCGTACTGCCCTGAGCCTATGCCGTGTTTGGCGGCGGCGTAATAGGTGCCGTTGCCGCCGGTGACGGTGGTTTGGGCAATGCCTTCTCCTGTCATGAGACGCTTGGATTCATTTATCACAAATTGTTTGGCGCTAGCTAGATCAATGCCTTGGGTGCCTTGTTTGTTGTACACATTGGCGTACATGAGGTTTTGCCAAATCTTTTTTCCCAGTTGCCCGTCAGGCATGACACTGACAAAGGTGTTCTCGTCATAGGCCAAGATGTAAATGCCGGAGGAATTAAAAAACACCGGGCGGCCTAATTCTTTGCTTTCGGTTTCTAACAAGCGATAACCCGCCGCTGGGCATTTTGCGCAACTGGTGGTGACGAGCACGGTTTGTCCGTTCATTTGGCCGTATTCAATGGCCAGTTGCTGGGTTTGTCCGGCAGCGCTGCGTTCCGGTTGCGCCAATTGATAGACCCCTTTTACCCCTTCTGCTGTCAGGGTGAAGGCGTGAACCCAAGCGCTGGATAACGCGAGCAATAAAGGCAGGGTGCATAAGCGGGAAAGTAAAGCCGGCATGGTCGTCCTTGATGGGGGTTGAAAATACCACTCTAGCTGGCTGCCAAGTTGTGGGCAAGGATAAGTCGAGGTGAAAACGCTAGGTGTAAGACATGGGTTAAACCGTGTTTTTAAAACAGGCGATGGTCTGGGTTGTTGTGCAGAAACTAAGACAATTTCATGGTTTTTGCTGTTTTGGCCAGCAAACCAACTAGACTTATTTATGTGTTGATTTCAATAAAACGTAAAACAATTCATTTAAAGTGGGTACATAGAAGGTACACATACTAGGTATGTTGATGCGCAAAATGGGTGCTGGCCCATTATTTTTTTTGTTCTATTTGGTTGCATCGAGCTAAGCATTTAGTTGGAGATTTGCCGTTTTAATTTATATTTTTCCAACGTTTTTTTAGTAATTTCTGCGGAAAATTATTATTGAAAATCAATGATATAAGGCGGACTTAGTAATAAATATTGAAGCAGTTTGAGAACAAAAAATGCATTCTAACCGTTCAAAGTCTAAGCTTATAGGTTGGCTGCGTTTTGAGTGGGTTGAAAAATTCGCTAGTTTAAAATTCGAGCGCTAAACTATTTTTTGCACGTGTATGGTGCTGGGTGGGCGCGATTGGTGCACTTTTGGCGATTTTTTTGTGTAGAAAAATCGTCAACGGAAATTTTTTTGCGTTTTTTGAAAAGTAATTTTCTCTAAGTATCTGTGCTAATTGCAGGAAGTGTTACAATTATTCGTTATAACTTGAATGTTCCTTGACCAAAAGTAGACATATTATGCATATCGGTTTGTGGGCTGTTGTACTTTCATTATTCTGGTTGTTGCTTTCCGGATTCATTCAGCCATTGCTATTAAGCTTTGGCGCGATCTCTGTTTTTATAGTGGTGCTTATTGTTAAGCGCATGGACGATGTAGACCAAGAGTTAAAACAATTGAATTTTGGTTTTTCTATCTTCCGTTACATTCCATGGTTGTTAAAAGAAATCTTTGCCTCATCTATCCATGTGACTAAATTAATCTGGGGCTCTGAAACACTTACTCCCACCCTAGCCAAAATTCCTGCGAAAAACGTCCCTAAAGCAAAACGTGTCCTTTACGCCAACTCCATCACTCTAACCCCAGGTACTTTAACGGTGGATTTAGACGATGAGGTAGTAACTGTGCATGCACTGCGCGCCTCCTCAATTGATAAATTAAATGAGGGCGATATGGAGCGAAAGATAACGGACCTTTGGGGTAAGAAAGGAGGCGAACAATAATGACGACTATTTTTGCAACCGTTTGCATCGCCATTTTGGTTGTCATGGCGTTAGCTCTGGTTAGAGCCATGAAGGCACCGACGGTATATGACCGTATTCTCGGGGTGAATATGTTCGGTACCAAAACCGTATTATTTATCGCTGTGGTGGGTTATTTAATGGGTCGACCAGAGTTTTTGGATATCGCCATTGTTTATGCGTTGATTAATTTCATCGGCATGGTCGCGGTGCTCAGATACTTTGAATACACCGCGCCAACGGAATAATTTAACAAGGTTTAAAGATTATTTATGATTGTTCTCGATATCATCAGTGCAGCCTTGTTAATTGCTGGCGCGTTTTTTGGCTTCAGTGGGGCCATGGGGCTGTTTCGTTTCCCAGACTTCTTTACTCGGGTTCACGCAGCCAGTGTGACCGACTCTATTGCCGCTATTTTGATTATTAGCGGGTTGCTTTTGCAAACGTCCTTCGATTTGAATACGGCTAAGTTACTTTTCATTTTACTTTTCTTAATGATTACCAGCCCTACTGCTTCCCATGCGCTGGCTAAATCGGCTCGTCATGGCGGTCTATTGACCATGGCTGAGAAAAAGGATCAACAAAAGGGGGCTGAGCAATAATGGCTGAATTTATCGATCTTGTGTTACTGGCCATGCTTGCGATCACCGCGCTTCGAGTCATCTTTCTTAAAGACTTATTCGCTGTGGTCATGCTGTTTGGTATTTACAGCTTTTTATCGGCACTTATTTTTGTGAACCTGGATGCCGTGGATGTGGCCTTTACCGAAGCCTCTGTGGGGGCTGGTATTTCAACCGTGTTGATGCTGGGCACCTTGGCGTTAACCGGTCGTAAAGAAAAGGAAAACCAACACTCTTCTGTTTTACCGTTACTCGTTGTTCTAGTCACTGGTGGCGCGCTGATTTATGGCACCTTGGATATGCCGCCGTTTGGCGCGGCAGATAACCCAATCCATGAGCACGTGGCTCCGCGTTACATTGAAGAATCACCGAAAGAAGTGGGCTTACCTAATATGGTGACGTCAGTGCTAGCCAGCTACCGTGGTTTTGATACCTTGGGTGAAACCGTGGTGGTGTTCTCTGCGGCTGTGGGGGTGCTTGCGCTTTTAGGTGTTGTACGTCGTGAAGAAGATGACTCTCCTGAGTCTGGTTTAAAACAGCACCATGTATTACACGCGGTGGCGAAGTTAATTATTCCGTTGACGATTTTGTTTGCCTTGTATGTGCAGTTCCACGGGGATTTTGGCCCTGGCGGTGGTTTCCAGGCGGGGGTGATTGCGGCGGCCGCTTTCATTTTATATGCCTTGGTATTTGGTTTGCCCATGGCATTTCGTGTGGTCAGCCCAGCCTTCTTGCAAATTATGGCCGCGTTAGGCGTGTTGATATACGCCAGCGTGGGTGTGTTCAGTATGTTAAAAGGCGGCCAATTCTTGGATTACAACCAATTGGCTGCGGACCCAATCGCGGGTCAGCATTATGGAATCATTATTATTGAGTTAGGTGTGGGTATAACCGTGTTTGCCGTGATGCTCAGTATCTTTTATGCCTTTGGCAGTCAGGCAGAGAGGTCAAATATCAAATGAGTTACGTCCTCGACTATTACAATTATTGGATCGTCGTCTTTTTGATGATGGCTGGGTTTTACACTGTGATTTCGGCCAACAATTTGGTGAAAAAGATTGTGGGTTTAAATATTTTCCAAACCTCGGTTTTCATGCTGTACATCACTATGGGTAAAGTTACAGGGGGAACCGCCCCCATAGTCGCGGAAGGCGTCACACAGTACTCCAATCCATTGCCTCACGTTTTAATTCTGACGGCCATCGTTGTGGGGGTGGCAACGACCTCTGTGGGGCTATCGCTGATTGTGCGTATCAAGCGTGCGTATGGAACCGTTGAAGAAAACGAATTTGAAAATAAGGATGATGCCATCTAATGCTAGAACAACACTTGGCCATACTTCCTATTATTGTGCCGCTGATTGCGGCACCCATTGTTTTGATATTGGGCCGATCAATTTTTTCTTGGGGCTTTGCCACATTCGTCAGCGGATGGGCTTGTTATATTGCTTTTGAATTATTAATGACCATCCTTAGCGATGGCGTCATTCGTTATTCCGTGGGTGGCTGGGCGCCGCCATGGGGTATTGAAATGCGTGTGGATGCCGCCAACGCATTTGTGCTGTTGGCCGTGTCTGCAGTTTCGACCTTGGTGTTGCTATTCGCAAAAGACAGTATTCAAAAAGAAATCGATGAATCACAGCATGGTCTGTTTTATACCGCGCATCTGCTTTGTTTAGCGGGTCTTTCGGGCATCTTGATTACTGGGGATGCGTTTAACCTATTTGTTTTCTTAGAAATCTCTTCTTTGGCTACCTACACCTTGGTGAGCTTGGCCAGAAGCCGTCAATGTTTAACCGCGGCGTTCCGTTATCTGGTCATGGGAACCATTGGTGCCACCTTCATTCTGATCGGTGTGGGCATGTTGTACATGAAAACCGGTACCCTAAACATGCTGGATCTGGCGGAACGTATTCATGCGTATGACAGCAGTCGTACCATCAATACTGGCTTAGCCTTTATCATGGTAGGTGTGAGCATCAAACTGGCGCTGTTCCCTCTGCATGCTTGGTTACCCCCGGCTTACACCCATGCCCCTTCTGCGGTGACGGCGTTCTTGGCCAGTACCGCCACCAAGGTTGCTGTGTATGTGATGATTCGATTCATCTTCACCGTGTTCGGTGCTGAGCATGTGTTTGAAGACATGAGCATGGATTGGATCCTGATGGTATTGGCCGTGGTGGCCATCTTCAAATGCTCATACATGGCGGCAGTGCAAAGCAATGTGAAAACCGTTTTGGCTTATTCCAGTGTGGCACAAATTGGCTATATGGTATTGGGTATCAGTCTTGTGAGTGTCACTGGTCTGATGGCCAGCATGATTCATATCTTTAACCACGCGCTTATGAAAGGGGCGTTGTTTATGGCGGTGGGCGCTGTGTTCTACCGCATGGGTTCTGTGGATATCAAAGCCTTCCGCGGTTTAGGTCGGCAAATGCCATTGACCATGGCGGCCTTCACTCTAGCGGGCCTCAGTATTATTGGTGTGCCGTTAACGGTTGGTTTTATCAGTAAGTGGTATCTGGTCACAGCAGCGCTTGAGCAAAATCATTGGGTGATTGCGGCACTGGTGTTGGCAGGTTCGTTATTAGCTGTTGTGTACATAGGCCGTATTTTAGAAGCGGCTTATTTCCAAAAACCAGAGGCAGGGCAGGCAGAAGTAAAAGAAGTGCCTTGGCTTATGCTGGTGCCCATGTGGGTATTGGTGATCGCCAATATTTATTTTGGTATCGACACCAGTCTGACCAGCGAAGCGGCGCAGAATGCGTCTGAAATGTTATTTCAAAACAGTACAGAGATAAGTGCCTTGATCGAGTTTTTACATGGTACGGATGTGAGCACAGCGAATGAGCTAGGTGGGGAGGTTGCACAATGAACCTTTGGAAATCACTCGAACCGTCTCAGTTGATTACATTGTCCATGCTGGTGCCATTTGTTGGCGCCTTGTTGGTGGCAGTAACGGGTAAGATCCCCAATCTGCGTGAAGCGGTGACGCTAACAACCGCCATTGTATTGTTCACCATTGTGCTGGCGATCACCGATTACACGCTGAAGGGTCAGGAAATTCGGCTTCACATTGTTGAGTTATTTCCAGGTCTTAGCATTCACTTTGACGTTGAACCCCTTGGTGTTTTATTTGCGTTAGTTGCCAGCTTTTTGTGGATCGTCACCAGTGTGTATGCCGTGGGTTACATGCGTGGCAACAATGAAAATAATCAAACCCGATTCTTCTTCTGCTTCGCGTTTTCAATTAGCTCGGTGATGGCGATCTGTTTTTCGGGCAACTTATTAACACTGTTCATTTTCTATGAAGTATTAACTCTCGCCACCTATCCATTGGTGACACATGCAGGCAATGAGGATGCGAAAAAGGGTGGTCGTACTTATTTAGGCATTCTTCTAAGCACCTCTATCTGCTTCTT
>JBFEWA010000049.1:0-13141 GCA_041546605.1 Bermanella sp. | reverse complement strand
GTGGGTGACGGCACTCGCGTAACGGCCCTTAAATACATTGACCGTGTGAGCGGTGATGAAAAGCAGTTAGAGTTGGCGGGCATTTTTGTGCAAATTGGTTTGGTGCCAAACAGTGAATTCCTGAAAGACAGTGGTGTGGCTTTATCTGCCCGCGGTGAGATTGAGGTAAGCAGTAAAGGTGAAACATCCGTAGCGGGTATTTTTGCCGCAGGGGATGTGACTACCGTGCCTTATAAGCAAATCATCATTGCCATGGGTGAAGGTTCCAAAGCCAGCTTAGGTGCCTTTGATTATCTGATCAGAACCCCAGTGCCTACGTCTCAACAAGTGGCTTGATTGGATAACCCGAGTCCTTACAAATATGGTGTTCTTCCCATGTTTGTTCTTTTCCCAGTGCCTTCGGGCACTGGGATTTTTTTGTTTAAAACTTGCAAATACATGTATATACAACTAAATTAAGGTGGTAAGTGAAACCAATATTTCTGTATTAATTATCCATTATCATGCATATACATGTATTTGATTGATATAAGGTGATCCCATGAATGCTTTAACCATGATTCGTTTGCATAATCGTATTTTAGGTGTCATTGCGCCTAACAGTGTGGGTAAAAAGATGGCGCGGTTGTTTCTCACGCCACGCAAATCCCCCCTTAAACAGTGGGAGATAGACCTTGAGCAACAGTGTCGCCGGGAGACATTCTCTAAGGATTTAAGTGCGGCGGTATGGGGACACTCGGACAAAAAGGTTCTCTTGGTGCATGGTTGGGAGTCTCGCGCCTCTCATATGTCGGGATTGGTGCAACCTCTTTTAGACAGCGGCTATGAAGTGGTGGCACTAGATGCCCCTAAGCATGGTCAGTCCGGTGGGAAAAAAGCCAATGTGTTGGCCTTTGCCGAAGCCATTGTGGCGGCGGATTTAGAACTAGGCCCATTTGTAGGGGCTGTGGGGCATTCTATGGGCGGTGCGGCATTAACCGTGGCCATGGAGTTAGGGGCGTACATTCCCAAGTGTGTGCTGGTTTCGTCACCGTCTTCCATTTTGGATGTGCTAAAAGGGTTTGCGGGCTTTATGGGGATGCAAGGTCGTGCACAAGCGGCGTTTATACATCACATCGAAACCGAAGTGGGTGTGCCGGCTAAAGAGTTGAATATGGGGCGAATCTTGGCAGAGCAAACAGCGGAAACCCTATTGATTCACAGTGATGATGATCGAGAGATTCCAGTGGCGTCAGTCGAGGTGATTGCGAAGCAGGCCCCGCGAGTGCAAACCCTGATCACATCCAATTTGGGTCATCGAAAAATTATTAAAGATTCAAATGTTGCTAAAACCATTGAGCAGTTTATGCAGGGTCAGCATCTATCCCAGGTGGGATAAATGCTGGCCATATAGGTTACTTTTCGGCAGCGATAACTGAAATTTCTACCAATAGCTCTGGGCGTGCCATGCGAGCTTCTACGCAGGCGCGTGCTGGAGCATGACCTTGTGGCACCCAAGCATCCCAAACCGCATTCATAGCGGCGAAGTCTTTCATGTCTCGTACATAAATGGTGGCGCTGAGCATGTGTTCTTTATCGGAACCGGCTTGCTCTAACAAGGCTTCCACTTTATCTAGCATGGTTTGGGTTTGTTCTGTGATGTCTTTTTCTGCATCAGCAGCAACCTGGCCACACAAATAGATGGTGCCGTTATGCTTAACGATACGGCTCATGCGTTGGCCAACTTCTAGACGTTCAATGCTCATGATTCCTCCAATAATTAATGAATGACATAAAGTGTCTATTATAGTGTGCTCATGCTAGGGGATGGTTTTATGTCAAAGGCAGATTGTAGTGAATTGGCGGGAATAACACGCTTTAGAATGAAAATGGCCTGAGTTGTATAAGGGCTATACAAAAAAGGGGCCCTTAGGCCCCTTTGGTTCAGCTGGTTTCTTATTCCACCGTGATGGTGATTTTTTCAGAAATAACCGGCGTAGCATGAGGCATGTGATGCTTATCGCCCATGATCAGTTGTAACGTGTGTTGACCTGGGGCTAATTCTAATTCGGTTTCGGTTTGACCTTTACCAAAGTGTTTCACTTCACCGCCCATAGGCTTATCCATTGCTGGAAGCTTACCATTGACGATTAGATGGTGGTGACCAGAGTTTTCATGACCCATACCAGCAGGGGATACTTCCATGCCTTCTAGACCAAAGACCACTTTAACTGGACTTTTAACCGTGGCGCCATCGGCAGGAGAGGCAATGAAGACTTTCGCCATCATGTGTTCGCCGTCCATCATGTGGCTTTCCATTTGATCATGGTCGTGGCCATGACCTTCGCCATGATGTTCACCCATTTGCTGATCGTTCATGGCGGTGTCGTGATGCATGTCGTTAGAGTCAGAGCAGGCGCCTAAAACCAGTAAGCTTACGCCAAGAGAAAGAGAGAGTAGGTGTTTCATGTGACTGTCCTTTTGTGTATGAAGAGAGCACTGTAACGAAGAATGGGGGAAATACCCATAGGTTCGTCACAGTTTAGTGCTTTTAAGACAGTTTGTTAGACGATATTTAGCGACGTTTGCTTACGGTAGAACCACGAGAGTCTAAGCGAGCCATAATGGCAGCCATTTCATCCGCTTGTTCGCGAATTTGTTTGAGTTTGGTCGCTTCACGTTCGGCTTTTTCTTCCGCCAGTCTTTCTTTGATGAGTTTTTCTTTTTTGGCGCTGCCTGTGCGGCCAGTGGCAATCTTTTCATTGATTAAAGCGGCAGCGGCTCGCTTTGGCTCAATAGCCGTAGTGGATAAAGTCTTGCGCTTGGCCGTTGTGGACGTGCTGGATTTAAGTGGTGCCACCTTGGCAATGCTGGTTTTACCTAGGGTGGTTTTCACACCGATTAGGCTTTTACCGTTATGAATGTCCATGGCTTCATCGAAGATATCTTTCAATTCATCGCGATCATAAGCTACCGCATAATCTTCAACCGTGAAGTTTTGCACACCGAAATCCCTAAGATCTTTGTAGATCTGCGCTTTGATGCCCAAGGCCATGGCCTCTTGCAGCTGCATAAAGCGCTCGTCACTGCTGTCTTTACAGGTGCCAACCCAGACGTCGCCCGTGATGTTATTGGTTAGGGTGTATACAAGCATGCTTACCTCTGTACAACAATTTGGCAGATGATGAGTAATGGGGAAATTGCCAAAGGCCGCGCATTGTAATGATCAATAATGAAATGTGTAGGCTTGATTTTTTGTTTTTTTCTGCATTGGGCTAAATGTTAAAAATTGCTGTTTTTTCAGCGGCTTATCTCATTTTGTCAAGGGAGCTAGGGTGACAAATTGTTAATTAAATTCCTCTTCAAGCCCTGAAGTCAGGTTCATATTTTATTGTATAAAAATCCCTTGCTTAGGCGGTCGAACTGAGTATCTGGGCTACAGTTATAGTAGGACTGTTTAACCTTTGGAATTCCTTTGGCTACCGCATTTAAGATTAAGCCGTTTCTTAACAGCTTGGCTTTTAGAGTACCCCTTTTGTTCGTCATTATGCTGATGCTTATGATAGGTGCTTTTCTGTGGGTGATGGAAAAAGAAGGGCGACCGGTTATTGAACAAAGTGAAGGTCAATTTGTACGTCAAACCGGCGAAGCCACCGTGGCTTTGTTATCTAAGTACATTGAGAAATCTGCCTCCCTTGCCTTGGCTATGGCTAACACAGCCGAAAGCCTGCCTTTGGATGAGAAGATATTTAAGCGAGTATTTGCTCATAGTCTTAATGAGCCAAGTATTTCAGGATTTGTAGTAGGTGGTGGGATTTGGCCTGAACCCAATGTCTTTAATAAAAACAAAGCCCGATCCAGCTTTTTTTGGGGACGTAATGCGCAAGGGCAGCTTGAGGCTTTTGATGATTACAATCGAGCCGATGGTCAGGGCTATCACCATGAAGAGTGGTATGTGCCAGCACGTTTTCTTGAATCAGGGCGGGTGTATTGGTCGCGATCCTATGTGGACCCTTACACCCTAGAGCCCATGATCACAGTAACCGCCCCCATTTTTAGAGATAAGCGCTTTTGGGGGGTGTCCACTGTGGATATCCAGATTTCGAGTATTAAAGGGTTGTTGGAGCAGCAATCTAAACGATTAGGTGGGTATGCTTATTTATTGGATCGCAGTGGTACGTTTCTGTCCTTCCCGGATGATGCGATTAGTAAACGCACGGTGACGACCGTCATTAACGAGCAAAAGCTGCAATATATCTCCATTCAAAAGGCAGCAGAGTCCACACCGTTTTTACCTGAGATCACTGATTCATTAAATGTGTTGGAAGGTATGTCGCGATCTAATCGTGAGTTATCGGTGCAAGCACAAGCTTTATCGCAAAGTAGTTATCAAATTGATTTGGATGAGGCGTTTCGAATCGCCAGTATCATGGCCAATCCATTGGCGAAACGAACGGTAGGCAACAGTTTTATCAAGCAAGTTGAGATGGAAAACGACCCAATTCTAAATGAGCCGGTAACGGTACAGGTATTTCATATACCTGAAAGTTACGGCAAGCTCGTCATAGCCGTCCCCACTCGGCTACTTAATGCTAAAAGCGAAACCATTATTCAAAGTGTGCTGTGGGGGTTTACTTGGGCCATCTTAGCTGCGCTGGTCTTGGGCTTAATATATCTTGAATGGATTTTAATCGCCCCCTTACGCAGTATGCGTAATCAAGTAATATCGTATGATCACTCCCGTGAAATTACCGGTATCAAAGCGGGTGAGCTGGCGGATTTGGCCAATCAATTTAATCAGAGAAACCGTCAGCTGTTAGATTTGAATGATTCCTTGTCAGAAGCAGTTAAGAAGGCACAGCAAGCCAGCCAAGCAAAAAGTCAGTTTTTAGCGAATATGAGTCATGAAATCCGCACACCAATGAATGGTGTATTAGGGATGTTGGATATTGTATTAAGAACAGACATCAACGAAAAACAAAAACACTTTTTGAATGTAGCAAGATCCAGTGCACAAAGTTTATTAGTGCTGATTAATGATATTTTGGATTTCTCTAAGATTGAAGCCGGCAAGTTGGATATTCAATATATTGATTTTGATTTACGCAAACTGTTATCAGAAATTGTCTCTAATGTTCAGCATACTAATACAAATAAAGATGTAGAGATTATTTTAAACCTAAATAACTTGGAATCGAATTGGGTAAAAGGGGATCCTGCTCGTATACGTCAGATCTTCATTAATTTGATTGCCAATGGCTTGAAGTTCACAGACCAAGGTGAGGTGGTTATTAAGGCAAGTTTAAAAGACGTGCCTGGTACAGGTTACATTTTATATGGTTCGGTGGCAGATACGGGAATTGGCATTGCAGAAGATGAAACCGAGTTGTTATTTAAGTCTTTTTCTCAAGTGGATATTTCGAATACTCGTCAATATGGTGGTACCGGATTGGGCTTGGCCATATGTAAGCAGTTATGTGAATTGATGGGTGGCTCAATTAGTGTTGCTAGCAAAGTTGGAGAAGGCAGCTGCTTTGAATTTAGCGTGGTTCTGGAAAGAAGTGAGTATGACCATAAGTTTCAGGTTAATGCTGAATTAGCGGATTATCACGTCTTAATCGTTGATGATAACGAAAGCAATCGATTAGTGTTATATGAATTGTTAAAGATTTGGGGAATGGAAGTCACGCAATGCAGTAGCTCCCAAGAAGCGCTAGACGAGTTAAAGGGGCGTCAAGATTATTTTGATGTCGCAATTTTAGATATGCAGATGCCTAAAATGGACGGTGCAGAATTAGGTAAAAGAATTCGCATGCAAGCACAGTTCGATAATTTGCCATTGATCATGTTAAGTTCAACCGGCGAAATTGAAGACGCCGAACGTTTTGCTCAACTAGGATTTTCTGCCTATTTAATTAAGCCGGTGATGCCAGAAGATATTCGAGATGCCATTGCCTTGTGTATTCAAAATGGGCAAGCATTAAAGCAATCGAAACCATTGTTGACGGTTCAACATATTCAGATGTTGAGGGCCCATTGTGAGCCTGAGAATGAAATAACAAGAGAAGTTCTTGGCAAGGTTCTGTTAGTTGAAGATAACGATATTAACCAAGAAGTAGCTATCAATATATTAACGGATTTAGGCTTAAGTGTGGATGTGGCAAATAATGGTCAAGAGGCATTGGCCAAGCTTGAATCACAACCTAATGGCTATCAATTAATATTTATGGACTGCCAAATGCCTGTTATGGATGGGTATGAAGCCACTCAGCTTATTCGCAAGGAAGAACACTTTAAATATTTACCGATTATTGCCATGACCGCTAATGCTATGGCAGGGGATAAAGAAAAGTGCTTAGAGTGTGGGATGAATGATTATTTATCCAAACCCATTAATATGGATGACATAAAAAGTAAAATCGAAAAATGGTTAAAATAGTTGGTTCTCTTCTTATCTTAATCTTAGTTGGTTGCAGTGGTCCTAACATCGTTAGGGAGACTGTTACCTATGACTACTTGATTGCCCCTAGTTACCCTTTAACAGAAAAACATAAAACCATTGCTGTGATTATTGATGATTCAACGTTGCAACAACCCGAGCCTGCTTTACGTTACGAAAAATTAAAGCTTAATTATGTTGCCAAAAAACAAGCGGATATCATGGTATTCCTACATTTTCTACCTTCTTTTTTAGTGCAACGTTCTCCGATTACTCAAAAAGTAGCAGAATATGATGAGAACGGTAAAGGCACCTTGGTTTACCGAGTGACCAATCGAGGCTATATACGCACGCCATATAGTGTGGAGGTGGTAGATAGCTTGAATGACAAGCTTATTTACCAAACCCAAGGGGCGGGTAATTTTCCAATTAATGCGAGCCCTAAGCCAAAATTAGAAAACACAGAATCGGCATTAACAACGGAATTTTATAATAAAAGAAGCTCTGCCAGAGAAGCTTTGCTTGAGGATTTATGGCAGAAATTAAAAGGGCGATTGCTTCAAGATATTCAAATGAATTTTGCCAAAATGGAGTTTCGATTGGTGAAGGATCACGAACTAGAAGGAGATTTTGCGCGCGCGTATTTATTGTTAGAGCAAAACGATAAAGACGCGGCAAAACGCGCTTTATCTATTTATAATAATTTGCTCAAACGCTATCAGTCAAAAGAAGGGGAATTAAATCAGGCCATAGCAGGGTATGCCAATGATGGAATTACCGCTGCTACACAGATTGTGAATGATCCACATCCTCAACGTTATCCAAAAAAATGACGTGGCTTATTGTTTAAGCTCAGGTAAGTTTTTGAATAGCTCTAAAGCTTCAGGGTTCTTTAGAGCATCGGTATTTTTAACCTTCCGACCATGAATGGTTTCACGTACGGCCACTTCTACAATTTTCCCACTTAAGGTTCGTGGAATATCCGCCACTTGCACAATGACAGCAGGTACATGTCGGGGAGTGGTGTTGGAGCGGATCATGGATTTGATGTTCTGCTTAAGGGCGTCATCTAGCGTAATGCCTTCTCGCAGCACCACAAATAAAATGATGCGCACATCAGTTGGGTCATTAACGAGGCTTTGCCCAACGGCAATGCTTTCCATAACCGCATCGATCTTTTCTACTTGACGGTAAATTTCAGCGGTACCAATACGTACGCCCCCTGGGTTTAATATGGCATCACTGCGACCATGAATGATTAAACTGGTGTAAGTGTGGCCATTGTATTGGTGCTGAAGTTTTTCTGCGAAGTCTCCGTGGGCCCAAATATTATCAAAACGTTGAAAGTAGCTTTTTAAATATTTTTCATTGTTGGCATCGTTATAAAAGCCAATTGGCATGGAAGGGAAGGGTTTTTCACAAACCAGTTCGCCACGCTCAGAGGTATTGGCCGTCACAAGCTGGCCTTCATCATCAAATACGTTCACTGCCATGCCTAAACCTAAACATTGCAGTTCTCCTTTATAAACTGGCAAGATTGGGCAACCTAATGTAAAACACGAAACAATATCAGTCCCACCGGCAATACTGCTTAAGCATAAATCGTGTTTGATGTGTTCATAAACAAAATCAAAACTTTCGTTACTCAGTGGAGAGCCAGTAGAGAGTACAGTTTTTAGTTTTGATAATGAATGTTCTTTATTGGGTAAATAGTTGGCTTTTTCTAATGCCGAAATGTATTTGGCACTGGTGCCAAAGATACTGATGTTCTCAGCTTCGGCCATCTCCCATAACACATTAGGCCCAGGATGAAATGGCGAACCGTCGTATATGACTAAGGTGGCACCTGTCATAAGAGTGCTCACCATCCAGTTCCACATCATCCAACCGCAGGTGGTGTAATAAAATAGAGTGTCGCCTTGTTTAACGTCAGTGTGAAATACCAATTCTTTATAGTGTTGCAATAAGGTACCACCAGCGCTGTGCACGATGCATTTAGGTGCTCCTGTGGTGCCTGAGCTGTACAAAATATAAAGGGGGTGATCAAAGTCTTGAGCACTAAAAACTGGGTCGCTGGCATCGTTGTTTAAGCAATCTTGCCACATGTGCACTTGCGCATTAGCGTTGAGTTGTTGTTTGGCCTCGCCTTGGCTGATGTCAGTGTTGGCATAAGGCACAACTAATATGTGTTGGATGCTGGTGATCTGCTGCAGGATGGGATTGAGTTTTTCTAAGCTGTTTAAGGTTTTACCAGCGTAAAAATATCCGTCAGTGGTGAGTAATACCTTAGGTTCGATTTGCCCAAAGCGATCGAGCACACCTTGCAAACCAAAGTCTGGTGAACAACTGGACCAGACGGCCCCTAAACTGGTGGCGGCTAACATACCAATAATGGTTTCGGGGACGTTAGGCATAAACGCTGCCACGCGATCACCGGGTTTCACCCCTAGCTGAGTAAGGTGGGCGCTTAGTTTAGCCACCTTGGTATACAGTTCGGCGTAGGTGAGGGTTTGTTGTTTTCCGCGCTCGTCATAGGCCACGATGGCTTGAGTATCGTGGCGAAACTTTAAAAGATTTTCGGCAAAGTTAAGTTTAGCCCCAGGAAACCATTTCGCCCCTGGCATCAAATCGCCATGTTGCAACACACTGGTGTGTGCTTGGTGTTGAATGAACGAGCCAAATTCCCATACATATTTCCAAAATAAGTGGGGTAGGCGCACAGAGAAATCATGCAGCTGTTGGTAGTGTTGAACATCGTGGCCATCATTACCGATGAAATTCATGAGCGCTTGCATATTGCTGCTATCAATTCGGGATTGTGATGGCGACCATAATGGCTTGGTCATAACCTACTCCAAAAGCATTGTTATTATTGTCAGGCCTCAAGTCTGAGGGAAAAGATCTTATTTGTGAAATTTATAATATAAAGATATTGATAACTATAATTTATGAATAATCTCAAACCAAGCGCTTGCTTGGTTTGAGATGATGGGATATGGTTACTCAAGCTGCCAGTATTTATGTGTAATCGAGATTCCAGGGGATTAGTTATATGAGCGAAAAAGTCGTCATTACGTGTGCTTTAACCGGTGTACTCACCAACCCGCAACAGCATCCAGTGCCTGTGACTGCAAAAGAAATGGCGGCATCGGCCAAAGAAGCCTATGACGCAGGTGCCAGCTGCATGCATATTCACTTCCGTCAGCAAGAAGAAGGCAAAGGGCACTTACCCAGCTGGGATGCGGATGTGGCGTTAGAAATCAGCAGTGCTATTCGTGAAGCCTGCCCTGGCGTCATTATTAATTACACTACAGGCACCATTGGTCGTGATCAAAAAGGCCCGATTGAGTGTATTCGTAAAGGCAAGCCTGAAATCGCAGCGTGTAATGCCGGTTCTTTGAATTACTTGAAAACACGCTCAAATGGCACCTGGGCATGGCCGCCAATGTTATTCCAAAATACCGTGGATAAGATCCAAGAGTTACTAGAAGTGTGCAAAGAAGAAGGGTGTCGCCCTGAATTTGAATGCTTTGATCTGGGTATTGTACGCAGTGTGGGCATGTTCCAAGAAGTGGGTATGTGGGACAGACTGGATTACAACCTAGTTATGGGGGTGAATTCAGGTATGCCTGCGGACCCAGATTTATTACCCATTATTTTAAAATACCTAAAACCCGGTAGTCACTGGCAAGCGACTGTCATTGGCCGCGAAGAAGTGTGGAGTGTACATAAAAAAGTGGCCGAGTTGGGTGGTAACTTACGTACCGGTTTAGAAGATACCTTCTACTTACCAGGCGGCGAGAAAGCCACAAGCAATGGTCAGTTAATCGAAGCGCTAGCCAAAGTGGCGCGTGATGCTGGGCGAGAAGTGGCGAGCCCAGAAGAAGCCCGTCAGATCTTTTTATAATCTTACTAGCCACTCACGACTTATAAAAAACCGATATTAAAAATATCGGTTTTTTTATGTTTTTTTTAAAACTGACTGTTAATGGCTTACGTAAACCTTGTAAGCCCACAGAGAAGTCAGGTTGCTCCCATGAAAATGACCATTAATGAAATAAAGCAGTTGGATCACCCTATTGATAAACTTATGCTAGTCAGCTTGTGTAGTATGTCATACCAGTTGTATGGCGAAGATAATGGTAAACGCTTTGCCATTTACGATAACAATGGTCAGCAGATTGTTAGCCAAAGCCTAGAGGAATGTAAACATCGGATTCAGGGTATTCAGTGTAAGTCGGCGGTGTTGTATCAACAATTACCTTATGATGAAGCCTGCGCACAATTGGATGGGGAGATGAGTCCAGCCATGGAGATTCCTTTAGTTGCCCATTAATGCTTAAAGCAAGGATGCTTTAATAAATAATGGCTTGCCAAAAAAACTGAAACTCCTACACTGAGATCTCCAATAATAACAATAGGATGAGTGAAATGGAGATTTTAATTCTAGGCCTAGTACTGTTCTTTTCAGTGCATGTGATGTCTACCGTCCCCTCATTAAAAGGTGCTTTCACTAAGGTGGTTGGGGCAAAAGGCTATAAACCAGCTTATGCATTGCTTTCAATTGTCGGACTTGTCTTAATTATCATCGGCTATGGTGACAAGCCTGTACTGTCTGTTCCGGAATGGGTAGCTCCTTCATGGGCCCGTCATGTGATGATGCCAGCACTACTGATTGCTATCATTTTGCAACCAGCCGCGCATATGCCTACCAATATTAAACGTTTCACGCGTCATCCAATGCTCTGGGGTGTGGTGATTTGGGCAGGTATGCATTTATGGTTGAATGGAGATCGTGCCTCTATTTTGTTATTTGGCAGTTTCTTAGTGTATAGCCTATGGGCCATGTTCAGTGCTAATGCTCGTGGTGCTAAAAAACAAAACAAAAAAGTACCACTTAAAAAAGACATTGCTGTAGTAATGGCAGGTACAACGGCATTTGTAGTGATTGTGGTATGCCATAAATGGATTGCGGGTGTGCCGTTGGTCAATATTTAATTACCTATATCATGCAGTAAATCGGTATTAAAAAAGCCGTTATCGAAAGATAACGGCTTTTTTGTGGGAAACTGAAAGGGTTTGATTTATTTCTTTTTAAACTCATGCTCAAAAAAGTAATTGGTGGCTTGAACAAAACCTTCCACACTGCCGCAATCGAATCGTTCCCCTGCGAATTTAACGGCAATCACACGCTCTTCTTTTGCCACTTGTTTTAACGCATCGGTAATTTGTATCTCGCCATTGGTGCCGGGTTTGGTTTCCCGCAAGTAATCGAATATCTGTGGTGTTAATACATAGCGACCTATAATCGCCATGTTTGTTGGGGCATCTTCTGGCTTGGGTTTTTCAACCATGTCAGCCACATCATAAATACCAGGTGCGATTTCTTTACCACTGATAATGCCGTAACTGGCAGTATCTTCCTTGGGCACCTCTTCGATGGCAACAATGCAACATTGATATTGGTTGTACAGATCGATTAGTTGTGACATGGCTCTTAAGGTTGCAGTCTTTTGTTCGCTTTGATTAAGAGGGGCGACGCATAAATCATCGGCTAAAATCACCGCAAACGGCTCATTACCTATGATGGGCTCACCGGTTAAAATAGCATGACCCAGCCCTAACATTTCTCGCTGACGCATGAAAATAAACTGGCCATTATCCATAACCGTGTTGATATCATTTAAATTTTGTTCTTTGCTGCTGCCAGCAATTTCATGTTCCAACTCGTAATTGTTGTCAAAGTAATCCGCTATGGCTCGTTTACCCCGGCCAGTAATAAACCCCATTTTGTTGATGCCGGATTCCATGGCTTCTTCAACGGCGTATTGAATTAAAGGCTTGTTGACCACTGGCAGCATTTCTTTGGGCATGGACTTGGTGGCCGGCAAGAAACGTGTACCATAACCTGCTACGGGGAATAAACATTTACGTACGCTTTGTGCTTGAGACATGTTGGCTCCTTAAATGTTGGCAATCCACATCATTTGATATGGCTTAAGGGTGATGGCGTCATAGGTGTTATCTAATTTGAGGCCGCTGATGAGATCTTGCCAGTCATTGGTGACCACAAGGTTGAGGTCCGATAACAATAAAGATTGCTCGGTATTGGAGATGTTATAGATACAGAAAATACTCTGGCGACGATCAATGCTTTGTCGCCAAAAGCCAAATAGGTAGTCCCCCATGTGTAGCGTGAATTGTGTCGCATTAGGATGAAAGGCCTTTTGCTCTCGGCGTAATTTAATAAGCTCGGTGAGTTTGTCATACACCTGACGATGCAAACTGGACTCATCGTTCAGTTCACTCATTAAGTGATCGTATTGCCATTCATGACGGTTAATGGAGCGGTTATGCTCTGTGCGCGCTAATTTTTCGGAATCGTTACGAGTGCCTAAAATACTATGGATATACAAGGCAGGTATGCCCTCTAATGCCAGCATGACGCCGTGGGCGCATAAAAAGCGATCTAGACCGAATTCATCGGGCCCAGATTCAGTCCCTTGTAACGCATCAAATAAGGTGATGTTCACTTCGTAAGGCTTTTTCACACCGTTATCACCGGCGCGCCAAGATATTTTTCCACCAAAATTTTGCATGGTACTTACAAACGTGGCCAATTCGGTTTCACTGAGCAAACCCTCGGCTGGGCGCAAGCCAATGCCATCATGTGACGCGATGAAGTTAAAATATGTGGTGCCATATTGCGCCGGCGGCATGCTC
>JBFEWA010000212.1:0-5833 GCA_041546605.1 Bermanella sp. | reverse complement strand
TTTACAGGGGCTATAAATCGCCAGCAATGCCCTAAAATGCAGGGATCACTTCAAGCCCCCCCTCTGCATTATTCACCGACTTGCATCATTCACCGACTTGCATCAGAGTGAATACAGGATATACCGCACAGAGACACCAAAAAGCCTTGATCAATAGTATCAGCGTATAAAAGAATTGAATCTTATAACTAAAACAATCTAGAATCTGTAAGATCGCTTAAACATGCACCAAAACCCAAAGTCTGATCTAACCTTTAAATATGCAGAGCAGATCAATGATTCGATCTAGTCGAATATCAAGTGTCACTGTTTTAGCTTGCTTGATTGTATGTACCCCATATACACAGGCTAAAAATGTAGACGTCTTTGAGCTCAGTTTACAAGAGCTCATGAACACCCCTGTGCAAGTGGCAGCCAAACGGGATACCTTAATCAGCGAAAGTCCATCCAGCATCACTACATACAGTGGCGAACAGCTATCCCAGATGGGCCTCACTCACCTAACTCAATTGCTCAGTATCATTCCTGGCTTCTACGCCATGTATAACCCAGTGGAAGGCAATCAGTCTTACCTCGTCACCCGTGGACATTCACAAAAGTACGCCAGTAATATTCTGTTACTAGTCAATGGCCAGCGCTTAAATGACGATTACACCGGAGGCATAAGTTACTTTAATCGCCATATGCCGCTCACCTTTGTGAAACGGGTCGAAATCATTAGGGGGCCAGGTTCTGCGTTATATGGCTCCAATGCGTTTAATGGCGTGATTAATATTATCACCCAACCGCAAGCAAATTTATCTGTGGCTGCCAGGAGTTTTGAGGGTCATGGTGCCAGCATTGGTTTTCATAACATACTGCAAGAAGCTGAGGTATCACTGGGCATACAATACCAAGCCGATAAAGGGGATAGTATCCCAGTGGAATTTGATCGTTTTGATTTACAAACAAAAACCCAAGATCCAAGAGAGCAGCTGCATTTAGATCTCCAGCTGGGTTATCAAAATCTATCGTGGCAGACCTTGTATTATGAATCAAAAAGAGAGGATTATTATTTATTTCGCCGGTTACGTGATGGCACGACCGAACTCAATCTTTCACAGCTCAATACTGGTATTACATGGCACACAAAATTCAATAGCAACTTGAGCGTAAAAGCTTATGCCCAATATCAAACCTCTCATCGTAAGAGCCTAACTGCTCTAGCGTTGCAAGATGTCACTGACTACCCCAACGCTGATTTCTTATTTGGCGAAGACATTGATTATGAATCCTATCGAGTAGGAGTGGATATTCAAAAAAATCTATCGCTCAATCATCAATGGGATAATGGCATTGAATGGGTCAGTAGTCAGGTTCCCAATGGGTTTTTACGTTCAAATTACAACATATTTGGTGCGGAAGAATATCTCGGTGAAGTAGTAACCTTTAAAAACAATAATGAACGAACAGTACAAGATAAAACACGGGTAATCGAAAGTTTTTATTCTCAAGTAGAAAGCCAATGGCAAGAAAGTACTCGCTCTATGATTGGTGTTCGTTACGATCATTACAATGACACAGGTTCAAAATGGAGTCCGAGGATAGCACTCATTCATGCCTATTCTGCCAGTACCACTTGGAAAATTATGTATTCCGAGGCCTATCGTGCCCCTTCACTTGGAGACTTATATGACGAAGAAAGTGGCTTAACCGTTGGTAGCGAAAATCTAAACCCTTCAACCATTGAGTCATTTGAATTGAGCTTTAGTTATTTTGTGGATAAATCATTACTTAATGTGGTGATATTCAACAATAACATCCATGATTTAATAGGATTTAGAACACAAAATAACAATACGTTCTTAGATAATGTAACAGATAGCCATTCCCAAGGGATTGAATGGGATTGGACGTGGGTTTTATCTAGTAATTTAAAGATAAAAAACCAAGCCACTCATATATTGGATATATCTTCTCGCTCGGAAGCTGCAGACCTCACCCCTATTGAAGATCTATCACCTATGCATTTTGGTGTAAGCGAATTACATTGGCGCATCAGCAAAAATTTAAACAGCTTTGTAGGATTGCATTGGCGATCACCGGTTAAGATTTTACAAGATAATGATCATTTGAAAATCTGGCACGGACGCATTCAATATTCCATGCCGAGTGAGCAGGTGGTTTCATTTTCTGTACGCAACATCACTGACGAAACCTACAGCACTGGCAGTGCTGTTCAATTAGGCACACTTAGCAATGGTAGTGACTATCAAGAATACCCTTCACGGGGTAGAGAGTGGTCTATTAACTATCAATGGCAGTGGTAATTAATTGGCTAACAAGCGATTAAATACCGAAAGCTGCTGATTCAACGTTTGTCTATCTGCTTCATCTAATTGACACTGCTCAAACACAAAGTGAGCCGTTCGATTCACCGTCTCCCATCTCGGGTTTTTAGGCAGTGTCTGTAGGGATAAATACTTATCCAAGGTACGGGTTTTCGCCGTACTACCATCCATGTACACGCGCCACAATCGACTGGCTTCGGCCAAATCGGTTTTGTTCTTACCACTGTATTTTTGCCAAAGGGCAACACAAGTGCGAACCAGCGTCACGGTAACATCACGAATATCCTGAGAGATCTGCGGCACATTTTCTTCAGATTGCATATTGATCTGTCTTTGAATTTTTAGGATCAACTCTTCTGATAAAAACGGCGTAAGCACATAATCGGTAATACCCAAGCGAATACAACGCGCCAACTGGGTTTTATAAAAACCATCCACAATCAATACAATGGGCAAGCTAGGGTATTTTTGCTTAATACTTTCAATGTGATATTCAATTTCACTGTGCCATTGATGAATTTGCCATAACACCATTTTAGGACGGTGCTTACTGATATTACTTAGATTGATATCATCCTGAATTAGGTAAAAATAATCCTGTAATGGTTCGATTATGGCATGAGCATGATCACTACAAAATAAAACCGGTAACGCTGCTTGGTGGCCAAACGTCTTTTTCGCCCCAGACTTTTCGATTTGTATATGTTCATCAGTCAGATGAACTGGCACGTTAATGGTCACATTCAATGCATTTTGATGACTATTCTTTGTGAAGGATAAGCCCAATTTATGTAACGTCTCCATAGCCGCATTGAATGCTTGGGATTGCATATCTTGCAGTATGCTTGAACGATAAATACTGCAATCCAATAGCATACACTTCTTTTCATCATTCACTTGTGTGCGTAGATGCAATGCGCGCCCTTCTCGCTCAGCCATTCTTGCTAGCATTAGAATTGCTTGTTTCAAGCCATCTCGCGGCACTGATAACACCATATCACACGGCTTATGTTCAATGCTGACATTCAATACTTGTAGGTACGGGCTTAAATCTTTAATGAATTCATTAATAGAATATATCTGTACACTTTGTGTCTGAGCACTGGCTTCTATTTCTTTCACCTGATGATCAATAAACCCTCGAACATACATAAGCATTTGCATTTCATGACGACGGCGTTTCCATAAAATGATCAGCTGAAATACCACAAATGCTATCAAACCAAATTGCGCTAACGGTCGAGATTGAATCCACAAATGGGTATACAAGTAGTCATGCATAACCAGAGACGCCCAAACGATAAAGCTTACCAAGAACATCACAGCGTAATCCATTTTTTGCTTAATCAATAACGCCAGCATAACCACCATATAAATAATAGTAATCAACCCAAGTACTTGACTCACCACACCCAGCTGGGTGAAAGAATATGCCGGCAAAACAAACGTGGCTATGACCATGCCCGCAGAAATCACTGCGATAGCGTGTGCAAACCATGAATTTCTCAAGGCAAAAAATCGTTGGAAAAAATAAATAAACAATGGCAAAGCCAAGAACAATAAAACATGTTCAAGTCGCTGCCAGGTTAACCAGGAGACATCATGGATAAATTCATAGGCAATGCGTTCACCCACCATGACACTGCGAAAAGCAATGGCCCAGATGAAACCAGCAAACAATATGTGAGTTAAACTGCCGCGGCGTGAAAGGTTGATTAACAGTAAGTAAATCGACACTACCATCAAAAAACTGAATACCATAGCGTCAATCAATCGGCTTTGACTGCCCAGTGCATATTGATGTGTCTCATCCGCTAATAAAAAACGATGCCATACACCACCGTCTTTATGATGGTGATTACTCACATGCAAAATGACATCATAATGATCATTAGCCGGCAGTTGCACCACCTCTGGCGCAAACTCGGGTCGCTCGCTGGCAGCCAAATGGGACACGACACCGCGACGATAAATCAACTCACCATTAACCCATAGCGCCACCGCCGATGGCACATCTGGCACACGCAAATAATAGGTTTGAAACTCAGGAAGTTTAACTCTAAGACGTAACGTGCCATAACCCTGAGGAGTATAGGTCCCTTGCTGATGCCAAAGCCCTGGTAGGTTGATTCCGTCCTTCACTGGCTTATTAAACTCGATGTGCAGTTCCTGCCAATCAAATGCCCACATGCCGTCCAACGCCACCGCCCCTTGGGCCAGTTGGTTAAGGGTTATGGTTTTAGTCGGGAGGCTGTGACAGAAAACGCTATAGAGTAGAACAAAAGTGCAAACAACTAACTTCATCGCAGGCATTCATTATAATAATTGTAGTGCCATGTTACGCACCCATCAGCTTGCGCAATACGTCAAAAAGCGCCTTTTTTACCTAACACGAGGTCAATTTACTTTGACCCGCTTTTGCCTTCTTTGTCATGGAGGGAATGAGATTGAGGGTCAATAGTGAAAGTGTGCCCCTAGGGTTACGCAACTTATAATAAACATAATAATGAGGTGCCCCATGAAATCACTCCGTCTCGGATTAGCCCTGCTGTGCTTAAGCATCAGCAGCCTAACCCTGGCCTATCCAGGTGTATTTCCCCAGTCAGTATTTCAAAACCTAGACTATGGTCTGTATTGGTTTGGTGATAACGACAACTACCAGAAAGCCCAAGCGGGTTACAGCAACCCGTACTACAACAATAGCGCTCCAACCATCATCTACATCCATGGCTGGCAAAATGGTTCCAGCAAAGCCAAAAATCGTGAAACCTTTAACCGCAGCGATAGTGGAGGCCCGGATGTAGACCTAGCTTACGCATGGCGTCGAGCTGGCTATAACGTGGGTATCTTGTACTGGAATCAGTTTGCTGATGAAAGTGAAGTAAAAGATGCCGAAGCTAAAATCTGGAGTAAATCAGGCCCTCGTGCCATGCGCTGGCGTGACCACAACGGCAATTATCATACTGGCCCAAGTAAAGATGCTGGCCAGCTAATGTTCGAAAGCCTTAAGAATAATATGGCCGACTATTCTGGCAGTCGCTTAATCTTAGCGGGTCACAGCTTAGGCAACCAAATGGCCATTGTGGTGGCTAAAAAATTAAAAGATGGTATCAGTGCCGGCAACACCAATAGCAAGTTAAAGCCTAAGCGTGTAGCACTGCTAGACCCGTTTTACTCCAACGGGCAAAAGAGCTACATCAACAACCAATGGACTGGGGCAAAAGCTCGTAGCTATGTGGATACATTAAAAAGCTGGGGCGTGATTTTTGAAGCCTATCGCTCAAGCTCGGTGACTAACACCTTCTTGGTGGGAGATGAAAATAAAGGCCTGCTCAATAAGACGGCATTTGTTGAGCTAAAGCCTTGGTATTTCCAATCCTGGCAACAAGCGGAAAAACACGGTGCAGCAGTTTGGCATTACCTATGGTCATTTGATTTCGCGATTCCTTCTATTAAAGATTCATCCGATCAAGGCTTAAGCGCCAAAACGGGTGATACCCGCG
>JBFEWA010000100.1:0-9007 GCA_041546605.1 Bermanella sp. | reverse complement strand
GCCCAGCAAGCCCATAGCAGCCAAATTGTAGCCGTGTGCGACCCAGAGTTACTGACGCGCCGCGCGGCGTTATTGGGGTTAGCGTTAACGGTTAAACCCTTTGACGCCCAAGATCGCAGCCCAGCAAAGGCCGGTGAAATCTGGGTGGCCCCTGTGTCATTGGCCGAAACAGAAGTGATTGGCCAATTGAACCCGGCCAACGGTCAATACGTGTTAGATACCCTCACCCATGCAGCCCAAGGGTGCTTGGATGGTGTGTACGATGCCATGGTCACCGCCCCTGTACACAAAGGGGTGATCAATGATGCCGGCGTGGCCTTTACCGGCCACACCGAGTTCTTAGAAGAGTACACCCACACAGAGCGCGTAGTGATGATGCTGGCCACACAAGGTCTGATGGTGGCCTTAGTGACCACTCACCTACCCTTAAAGGACGTGCCTGCGGCCATTACCGAAGAGCGCCTCACGCAAGTGATCAAGGTGCTGGATACCGACTTAAAACGTTATTTCGCCTTACCCAACGCCAACATCCTAGTATGCGGTTTAAACCCTCATGCAGGTGAAGGGGGCCATATGGGCACAGAAGAAATCGAAGTCATAGAACCCACTCTTGCCCAATTACGCGCACAGGGCATTGGCCTAAGTCAGCCATTGCCTGCAGATACACTCTTCACCGACAAGGTGCTTAACACTGGGGATGCGGTCTTGGCCATGTATCACGACCAAGGTTTACCCGTATTAAAGTACAAAGGCTTCGGTCAAGCAGCTAACATTACATTAGGGCTGCCCATTATTCGCACATCCGTGGATCACGGCACCGCATTAGATTTAGCCGGCACGGGCAAAGCAGACGGCGGCAGTTTACGTACTGCCATTGAATACGCCGAACGCATGGCTGCCAGTCGCGCTGCGCACAAAGGAAATTAGCATGTCTTCTCGTAATCACATGGGCCACCAAGCCCGTAAACGCTTTGGTCAGAACTTCTTACATGACCCGAATGTGATTCGTAATATCGTAAAAAGCATCCGCCCAAAAGTGGGGGATAACATGGTGGAAATCGGCCCGGGTTTAGGGGCCATCACCGAAGAATTACTGGATGCCACCGAAGGCTACCTAAACGTGGTGGAATTGGACCGCGACTTGATTCCAGGCTTGAATGTGAAGTTCTTTAACATGCCGGGCTTCGTGGTGAACGAAGCGGACGCGTTAAAGTTTGATTTCGCCTCTTTATATGAAGAAGGCCGTCCGCTGCGAATCGTGGGCAACCTGCCTTACAACATCTCCACGCCGCTTATCTTTCATTTGCTCAGCTACACCGGCAAGGTAAAAGACATGCACTTCATGCTGCAAAAAGAAGTGGTGCAGCGCTTAGCAGCGGGCCCTGGGGATAACAACTACGGTCGCTTATCCATCATGGCGCAATATTTTTGTGAGGTTCAGCATTTGTTTGATGTGGGCCCAGGTGCGTTTAAACCCGCACCTAAAGTAGACAGCGCCATCGTGCGCATGGTGCCCTATGAAACGCTACCCTATCCGGTAAAAGATCACCGTACGTTGGAAAACGTGGTGCGCGAGAGTTTCTCCATGCGTCGTAAAACGTTAAAGAACAACCTAAAGAACACCATCTCGGCGGAGCAACTAGAAGCCCTAGGCATCGACCCAAGCTTACGTCCAGAACGTTTAGGTTTGCCTGAATATACCCGCATTGCGGATTTTGTTTTTGATGAGGCGCAAAATGGATAGTGCTGACAAGGTTTTCGTACACGTATTGCCCCACTACATGGCGGAAGAATCCAACGCGGATAAAAACCGCTATGTCTTCAGCTATACCGTGAGCATCACCAACGAAACCGAGCAGCCGGTGCAGCTTATGTCGCGCCACTGGATCATCACCAATGGCGAAACTCTGGCCACGCAAGAAGTACGCGGCGATGGTGTGGTTGGCCAGCAACCTATTATTCAGCCCGGCGACAGCTACACTTATACATCTGGCACCGTTATGGAAGCCCCTGTGGGCACCATGCATGGCCGCTACACCATGCTGGATCAGGAAGGTGAGTTCTTTGATGTGGCCATACCTGTGTTTACCTTAGCCGTCACCAACAGCGTGCATTAATATGCGAACCTTTGCCGTCGGAGACATTCAAGGCTGCCTAGCGCCTTTGCTTAAACTGCTGGATAAGGTGAAGTTTGACCCCAGTACGGATCAGCTCTGGTGTGTGGGGGATCTTGTGAATCGCGGCCCCGACAGCTTAGGCACATTGGAGTTTTTACACAGCATTCGTAAGAGCTGCAAAATTGTCCTAGGCAACCACGATCTGCATTTACTGGCCATGGCCTATGGCCAAAAAGCCATTAAGAAAGACGGCGATCTCGATCGCGTCATCGCCTCCAGCAACGCCGACACCCTCTTCAAATGGCTCAGAAAGCAGCCTCTATTGCAGTGGGATAAAGAGCGTAAACTGGCCATGTGCCATGCGGGCATTCCGCCCATGTGGAACCTGAAAAAAGCCAAAGCCTTGTCACAAGAAGTGGAAGTGGTACTGCAAAGCAAGCACCACAAAACCTTTTACAAACACATGTACGGTGACACACCAGAAGTATGGGACGATGACCTGATCGGCATGGATCGACTGCGCACCATCACCAACTATTTCACCCGCATGCGTTTTCTTGGCCCCAATGGCGAGCTAGACTTAAACAACAAGCAAGCACCGAAAGAAGAGCAAGGGCCGTTCAAACCTTGGTTTGTTTATCCCCATCAACTGAAAAAAACCCGTTTACTCTTTGGCCACTGGGCCGCCCTGAACGGTGTATTTAATCAATCCCATGTCATAGGTTTAGACACGGGCTGTGTTTGGGGAGGCGATCTTACCCTGTTGCACATTGAAAGCGGTAAACGCTACCGTCAACGTTTATAAGCGAAGGCACACACCTATGTTTCAACACATTAATATTCAAGGACTTAACGAGCTCATGGAATCCGCGGAGCCACTGCACATTGTGGATATTCGCGACCCTCAAAGCTATGCCATGGGCCGCATCAGCGGCGCACAAGCCTTAGATAATGACAATGTAAAAACCTTTATTGAGCAAACCCCAAAACAAGAAAATGTGGTGGTGTGCTGTTATCACGGCAACTCCAGTCAGGGTGCTGCCCAATTCCTATTCGAACAAGGGTTTGTGAATGTCTACAGCTTGGATGGTGGCTTTGAAATGTGGAAACTCGCCAAACCAGAAAAAGTGGAACCCTAGACGTTAGGCGTGTCGGGGGGATTTTTACGACTTATTGTCAGAATATTATGTAACTCAATTCACTCTCACCACCGTCCAACTAAAATATAGGAGCTCGCATCTGCGAGCGACAACCCCACTCACCCGCAGGTGTGGGTGCCTACAAACCAAAGCCAGTCCCATCTCCCATCTCCCATCGTCCACTCCCTATCTCAATAGACCTAATACTCACACGCTTGTTTTAAAGTTTTTCCTTTTCATTATAAAAAAGGCACAACCTATGCAGTTTATTTCGCAAGGCATTAAAAAATTGACGCCTTGCTGCCAATCCTTTTCAAAGCCAAAGATTAAAGGAATACAGGGAAGGGAAATGAGTCTAAATTGAGAGTAGGAAAGTAGACTTATTTGAGAGCAGGCCCATGAGCACATAGACACCAGGTGAGGTTACCATGAGCATATTCAACCATTATCAGGAACGCTACAAAACCACACAACAAGAAGTCATGTCGCTGCAAGACTATCTGCAGCTATGCAAGGAAGACCCCAGTGTTTATGCCACCGCAGCTGAACGCATGCTCATGGCCATTGGCGAACCAGAATTAGTCGACACCGCCAATGACTCGCGGCTAAGTCGGATTTTTTCCAACAAAGTCATTAAGCGCTATCCCGCCTTCAACGAATTTTACGGCATGGAAGAAGCCGTCGAACAAATCGTGTCGTATTTCCGTCACGCCGCCCAAGGCTTGGAAGAACGTAAACAAATTTTATATTTATTGGGCCCAGTGGGTGGCGGTAAATCGTCTCTTGCCGAGCGCTTAAAGCACCTTGTGGAACATATTCCTTTTTATGCCATTGAAGGCTCACCCGTATTCGAATCCCCATTAGGGCTATTCAATCCAGAAGAAGATGCGGCCATTTTAGAAGAAGATTTCGGCATTCCGAACCGCTACATTAAAGGCATCATGTCCCCATGGGCGGCGAAACGCCTGCACGAATTTAATGGTGATATCAGCCAATTTAAAGTGGTGAAACTGTACCCTAGCATCATTGACCAAATTGCGGTGGCGAAAACCGAACCCGGTGATGAGAACAACCAAGACATCTCGGCCTTGGTGGGTAAAGTGGACATTCGCAAGCTGGAAGATTATTCCCAAGACGATCCGGATGCTTACAGCTTCTCCGGTGCGTTATGCCGCGCTAACCAAGGCATCATGGAATTTGTGGAAATGTTCAAAGCCCCGATCAAGGTTTTGCATCCATTACTCACCGCCACACAAGAAGGCAACTACAACGGCACCGAGGGCATGGGGGCCATTCCATTTGATGGCATCTTAATGGCCCACTCCAACGAAAGTGAGTGGCAAACCTTTAAGAACAATAAAACCAACGAGGCCTTCATCGACCGGGTGTACATTGTGAAGGTGCCTTACTGCTTACGTGTGAGTGAAGAAATTCATATTTATGAAAAACTGCTCACTCACAGCTCGTTGCACCAAAGCCCTTGCGCACCGGATACGCTAAACATGCTGGCGCAGTTCTCTGTGCTATCCCGTTTAAAAGAGCCGGAAAATTCCAGCATCTACAGCAAAATGCGCATTTATGATGGCGAAAACTTAAAAGACACGGACCCTAAAGCCAAGTCGATTCAAGAATACCATGACAGCGCAGGGGTAAACGAAGGCATGAGTGGCTTGTCCACCCGTTTCGCGTTCAAAATTTTAAGCCGTGTATTCAACTTTGACGCCAGTGAAGTGGCTGCCAACCCAGTACACCTCATGTATGTGCTTGAAAAACAAATTGAGCAAGAGCAGTTCCCGCAGGAAACCGCTGATCGTTATCTCAATTTCATTAAAGAATATATGGCACCTAAGTATGTGGACTTCATCGGCAAGGAAATCCAAACCGCGTATTTAGAATCTTACAGTGAATACGGTCAAAACATCTTTGATCGCTATGTCACCTACGCAGACTTCTGGATTCAAGATCAAGAGTATCGCGATCCTGAAACCGGTGAGATTCTAGACCGTGTGGCCATCAATGAAGAACTGGAAAAAATCGAAAAACCAGCCGGTATTAGTAACCCGAAAGACTTCCGTAATGAAGTGGTGAACTTTGTACTGCGCGCCAAAGCCAATAATTCAGGCAAAAACCCTAGCTGGCAAAGCTATGAAAAAATGCGTGCGGTTATTGAGAAAAAAATGTTCGCCAATACCGAAGATTTACTACCGGTTATCAGCTTCAATGCAAAAGGCTCAAGCGACGAGAAGAAAAAACACGACAACTTTGTGGCGCGTATGGTTGAGCGTGGCTATACCGAGAAACAAGTCCGACTCCTCTCTGAATGGTATTTACGTGTGCGTAAATCACAATAGTCGAGAGGTGTCCTATGAGCTACATCATAGATAGACGGTTAAACGGCAAAAACAAGAGCATGGTGAATCGCCAGCGCTTCTTGCGCCGTTACAAAAGCCACATCAAAAAAGCGGTGACGGATGCCGTCAACAAACGCTCCATTACCGACATGGAGCGTGGTGAAAAGATCAGCATCCCCACCCGGGATACCAGTGAGCCTATTTTCAGTCATGGTAATGGTGGCGCACGACAACGAGTGCTACCGGGCAACCGTGAGTTCCATGCTGGTGATAAAGTATTACGCCCCAAAGGCCAAGGGGGTGGCACAGGAGCTGGCGAAGGTAACGCCAGTAATCAAGGTGAGGGAGACGATGATTTTTCATTCTTCATCAGTAAAGAAGAATTCCTCGATTATGTTTTCGAAGACTTAGCCCTGCCCAACCTCGTAAAGAAAACCTTAAATGAACACGATGCCATGGAATACCGTCGTGCTGGTTTTACGGCTACCGGCACGCCCAACAATCTTGCGGTAATCAAATCCATGCGCGCGGCTCACGCCCGTCGCATTGCTCTATCGGCAAGCTCTCGTCGCAAACTTAAGGCAGCTAAAGCCGAGCTTGAGGAAGAGCAAGGCAAAGATGATGATTTAAAAAATCCCATTAAGATTTCCGAACTGGAAGAGCGCATTCTTAAGCTGCAAGAGAAGATCAAAAAAATTCCGTTTATTGATACCTTCGACATTAAGTATCGCAACATTATCAAAGAACCGGTTCCCAGCACCAAGGCCGTGATGTTTTGCGTTATGGATGTATCAGGCTCCATGACGCAACAAATTAAAGACATGGCCAAACGCTTTTACATTTTGCTGTATCTGTTTTTACAGCGAAATTATGAAAAAACCGAGGTAGTGTTCATTCGTCACCACACCAGCGCCAAAGAAGTGGATGAACAAGAGTTCTTCTATAGCCGTGAAACCGGCGGCACCATTGTTTCCAGCGCATTGGAATTAATGGCCGATATTATTGAAAGCCGTTATAACCCCAGCGAGTGGAATATTTACGGTGCCCAAGCCAGTGACGGCGACAACTGGGATGATGACAGCCCACAATGCGCTGAAATTTTGCGCCAACGCATCATGCCCATGTCTCAGTATTTTGCGTACATTGAAATCACCCCCAACGCCCATCAGGCCTTGTGGCGTGCGTATGAAGCCTTAGCACCTCAATTGGGTGATCGCTTTGCCATGGAGCAAATCACGCGTGCTGAAGATATCTTCCCAGTGTTTAGGGATTTATTTTCACGCAAGTCTCTTAAGGAGGCGGTATGACAAAAACCAAGAAGAGAGAGCCTATTTCAACGGGCTCCGAATGGACTTTTGAGTTACTGCAAGAATACGATAAAGAAATTGCACGTATTGCCAAAGAATATCGTTTGGACACTTATCCCAATCAAATTGAGGTGATCACGGCAGAGCAAATGATGGACGCCTATGCATCGGTAGGCATGCCTATTTCTTACCATCATTGGTCCTATGGTAAACATTTTTTACACACCCAAACCCATTATCAACGCGGACAAATGGGTTTGGCCTATGAAATCGTCATTAATAGCGATCCGTGCATCGCTTACCTGATGGAAGAAAACACCATGTGCATGCAAGCACTGGTGATTGCTCATGCCTGTTACGGTCACAACTCATTTTTTAAAGGCAATTATTTATTTCGAACCTGGACCGATGCCAGCGCCATTATTGATTACTTGGTGTTCGCCCGTAATTACATTAAAAAATGCGAAGAGCGCCACGGTGTCGATGCCGTGGAAACCGTATTAGATGCCGCCCATGCACTGATGAATTACGGCGTAGATCGCTACAAACGCCCTCGCCCTATCAGTACCGCAGAAGAAAAGCTTCGCCAAGAAGAGCGAGAAAATATCCTACAGCAGCAAGTAAATGATTTATGGCGCACCATTCCCACAACAGAAAAAGCCAGCCGTAAAAAATCTAAGCGCTTCCCGGCTGAGCCACAAGAAAATTTATTGTATTTCTTAGAAAAAAACGCACCGTTGCTGCAACCATGGCAGCGTGAGATTTTACGCATTGTGCGTAAACTCGCTCAGTATTTTTATCCACAACGTCAAACTCAGGTCATGAATGAAGGCTGGGCGACGTTTTGGCATTACACGTTACTGAACACCCTTTACGATGAAGGCTTGGTCACTGACGGTTTTATGATGGAGTTTTTGAACAGTCACAGCAGCGTCATTTATCAACCCCCCTTTGATAGCCCGTATTTCAGCGGCATCAACCCTTACACCTTGGGTTTTCATATGATGAGTGATATTCGCCGCATTTGCGAACACCCAACCGATGAAGATCGTGAATGGTTCCCGGATATTGCAGGCAGTGATTGGCTAGAAACCTTGCACTTTGCCATGCGTAATTTCAAAGATGAAAGCTTTGTCTTACAGTATTTATCACCTAAATTAATGCGCGATTTAAAACTCTTTTCCATCATGGATGACGAACGCAAAATGCACATCAGCATTGATGCCATTCACGATGAAATGGGCTACCGCAAAGTACGCGAAGATTTGGCCAAACAATATGATCTATCCTATCGCGAGCCTAACATTCAGGTGTACTCAGTGGATGTGGAAGGGGATCGCTCTCTCACCCTGCATCACATTCGACAGAACAATGTGCCGCTAAGTGAGCAAACCCAAGACGTGGTCAAGCATCTGCATACCTTGTGGGGATTTGATGTGTACTTGCATTCCATCAACGAGGAAGGCAAAACCGTTAAATCCTATTCGTGTTCTGAAACTCATCAGCGCAATGAAGAGCAATTAGAATTAGGAACATAAGCGGTACACCTAGTGCATCGCTTAATTCATAACGTCACAATCAAGCAGAAATTTGTTTCTTATGATACAAGGCAAACGCATCACGCACTTGCGCATCTGTGGGTGTTTGTTCGGTACGCACCAACATTAAGATACTTTGTGCGTACACCCCTTCTTGGGATGATGGATGCACCTCTATTTTTCCTTCTTTGCTCACATAGGCCAGTGGTGTACCCAAATCTTCCATTACCATGGCCAAGATAACGTCTTGCCACTTATCCCCTTCTAACCATAGTGGATAACGCATAATTAAATCATTGGCACGGGTAAACATCTCCTCAATAAGCACTTCGGCCCCTGGACTTTCCATGGCGCGCACCAATACTTCTGGATAGGAACGAATGGGGCGAATCACGGTTTTCACGCCAATGTTTTTAAAGCGTTCACGATTGGCATCGTCCACACATTCCACGATTACACGATACGCAAGGTCATGCTCTTTCATGCGATAGCAAATATCAAAACTTAGGCTGTCACTATCTATACTGTGTTCGTCATCCGCCAGCACAATCACAT
>JBFEWA010000132.1:0-7810 GCA_041546605.1 Bermanella sp. | reverse complement strand
TTTAAGGGGGCAGCTGCCTCATCCTATTGAAATTGAGGCGTTTGGCCCTCAAGTTGTGTTTAGCTTAATGGGTCAAACCAACTCAATATCACTAACCTTGATGGATGCTAGTAATAATCACATTGATCATGAAAGTTACGAAATCAAGTTATAATTAAATTCTATTTTAAAATTAATACTTTTGTTTGAGAGGGTGCAATGGTAGTACCTGGTACATTCATGCTACTGCCATTTTGCCCTGTCATCGATGTAAGTCGCGCTGCTGGTTTTCCGCCAAAAAAAGTGGCTGTGCTACCCATTAGAAATTTTGTTGGGCCCATGATACACCCAGATATAATACCACCGGCTACACCCGGCTGATCCCCATTGCTCATAGGGATTTGTGTGCCTACGGTGTGAGCAAAGCCACCTGCAATTAACACTTTCATAGCTGCGCTGGAGGGCATAGCGGTGGCACCCATAGAAATATTTGGGTATGGCAACGGGACAATTGCAGGACCAACTGGGGTTTTACATACATCTGGCATACCCATGTTGGTACCACCCATTTGACAATTAGCAAACATATTGACTCCTAGCCCATGTGAATACGGTCGCCATTGATTTTTACATCGCTTTTTGCGGTGATATCAATTTGGCGAGAACGCTGAATGAATGCATTTTTTATATTTTGAATGATATCGACTGCGGATACTTGCTCGATTCTTTCAATAATACGAAAACTATCTTTTATGCGCTGTATCATGCGCTCAATATTGGACTCCACGGTACGGGATGAAAACTGTGCCGTATCGCTATTAAGTTTAATCGAATCACTTTGCTGGTTGAATTGTCGGGCATTCACCGCCATAGCTTGGTTTTGAATACTAAGAGAATTGGACTGCATAGCAATAGATGGACTATTAATTTCAATACCAAAAGGAGATGAAACTAATGCTGCTGATGGAGATGATCGCTCTAAAATATTTAAAACATAATAAGAATCTTGATTGCGAACTGTTAGTTCAACCGTATCGTTAATCATGGGCTCAAATGCACAGCTAAATGCCTTTTTAGCGGTGATCACGTTCTCATTATCCAGTTTGATTTTGATGATGCCTTGGTCAGCGTTAATGACTTGACCAAATACATGTTCACTGAATTTTTCTTGTGGCTTGGTTAAGGCCAGAGCAATTTCATGTGTGTGCATAAGTTCCCTATAGTGCTTCTAATTTAGTCGTGGCTTTTTTAGGTTTCCAGGCTTGTGCTTGTTCCAATTTTTGATCTGTGCCTAAAGCCAACGACTTATTACTGCCAGACCAGTTTGATCCGTTATCGATTATGCCGTGTAAATTGGTTCTAAAAAGTGATGCATTACCAAAATCAGTTCGATCGCATATTGCTAGCGATAAATCGGCATAACTCAAGTCGCAACCAGTGAATAAAGTACCAATACAGTGTGTATTAGCTAGTTGAGCCTGTACCAATTGGCTAGATGAAAAGTCACATGCAGTTAAATTCGAACCTTGAAAGCTAGATTGCTGTAGTTGACTTTGAGTTAACTTAGACTGTGTTAGTTGTGATCCAGTAAATAAAGCCATGGAGCATTGCGCTTGTGTAAAGTCGCAGTTTTTTAGTTCGGCATCAACAAAAGCAGTTTGTACCAATTGGCTACCTTTAAATGAGCAACCATTTAGTATTGCGTTTCTAAACTGTGTTTGAGTTAGGTCCATATTTGAAAAATCTTGATTTTCCAGCTCTGGCTTTTCAAATATAGTGATATGCATAATAGCGTCACGAAAGCTGACATAGTTAAACAAACATTCAATATAATTAGTACGCACCAAGCGTGCTTGATTGAATTGACAGCTGTTTATTTCACATTGCATAAAACTGGCAAATTCTAAGTCTGCTAGGGTAAATTGGCATTCAGATAACTTGCCTTCGATGATATTACTTTCACCTGCGAGACTCTGCGTAAAATCGCAATTATTAAGAACAGGTTTTACCCAGTTTGTACTGTTGATGCGGGCCTGATTAAACTGGCATGATGCTAAGTCACACTCAATAAAAGAGGCGTCAATTAGGTTTGCGCTATTAAATGAACACGTTTCAAATTTACAACCAATAAAATTGATTTGCTCAATGGTGCTTTCATCAAACTGGCACTTAATAAATTGGCAGTTAATAAAGTTTGCACCACCTAGGTTTGCACTACTAAATTGACTGCCACTAAAGTCAATATTCTCAATGGGCTGGCCCTTTGAGATAAGTACGTTGATATCTTTTAGCGTTACTGCCATTTAGATGGCCTCCAATTCTCTAATTTTGTCCCGTTCATGTTCGAACGGGAAAAATCGGTATTGTGAACATGTGCCCCAAGAAATTCACAGCCATATAAATTGGCATGTGATAAATCAGCCTTAACTAAATCAGCCTGCATGAAATTGCTATACATAAAGTTATTGTTATTGAGTATGGCGTGACTGAACTTAGTTTTAATGAAAAGTGCATCTTTGCCAATGGATTCGTCAAATACACAATAGCTGGCATCCGCTTCACTAAAGTCGGCATTGTTAAGAGTGCAGCTAATAAATTTACTGTGTGTGAGCTCAATGCCTTTAATTGTGCAGTTGGCTAATATTGAATGATGAAACAGGCTATTGGTTAACGTGGTTTTATTAATAAAACGGCAGTTACTAAAGTCACTGTGTTTTACGCTCACGCTGTTCATTGAGCATTCTATAAAGTTGCAACTAATAAATGTACTTTGATTAACCTGTATGCTACTTAGATTTGACTGCTGAAAACTAGCCGATTCTAATTGGCACTCATCGAATATACTGTGACTAAACGAGGTTTCTAAAAACGTTGCATCGCCAAAGTTAACGTGTTGAAAGTGGGTTTGGTAAAACACAATCTCAAGCATGTTTAAACAATCTTCAAATATAAACTGTTTAATACTGGCATAAGAGAAATCAGATTTTGCGCACTCAATATTTTTGGTGTTAGGTGTATCTATGGTTGCATGCTGAAAACTACAAGCACCAATGTTGCTGTTATTAAGGTCGGTATTGATAAGTGTCGCGTAATTGAAATCACTACGAGCGGCAATCGCATGGCTCAAATTGGCGTCCGTTAAGTTAGCATGTGAGAAATCACATTGCTCTAAATAACAATATGAAAAATCTACACCCGTTAAATCACGGTTTGAAAAATTAAGCCCGGCTAAATCCATATATTTTAAACAAGCGCCTTTTTCGATCAAAGCATCCACTTCTGCTTGTAATGCTGCATGCTGGTCTTCTAATGGTGGGCGGCCCATATCCATCATATGAGCCCCCATTTTATAACCTTCTATTTGCGCCTGATAACCTTGCTTTAACTGGGATTCTAATGTTGCCAAATCTATATTTAACTGGGTTTGTGCGCCTAATGACTCTTGTATTCTTTGTAGTGTGGCTTTTGGGTCCGCTGGGCGTGGTAATTCAGGGGGCAACTCAAAACGATTAAGTGCGTTATCCAGTTCATTCGCTACATGAGTGTTGCCTTGGGCGAGGGCATCTTTAATTTGCTGCTCTATTTGTTGTTTTGCTTTGTTTTTTTGAAATTCAGCATATTCAATGCTCAACTTAGATAGATCATCAAAAGCACGAAAATCGACTTTTTGTAAATCCACTTGACCAGTTTTTTCATCAATAGGGGATAGGCGATTAGTGATGGCTTCAAACTTAAGTTGCCATTCATCCTTTTTTACAATGCCGAACTCTGCAAGTTGTTTTTCTAATAAGCTGGTATCCAGGCCTTGTGTCTTTTGCTGCTCAATGAGCACCTGTAATTGTTGTTTCGTTTTATTAACACTGTCAGAGATCGTTTCATTCAATTTGGCCTCTATATGCTTAGCTAATAGCATTTTAGGGTCGGAATCTTGCTGTGTTAAACGGGCCATGCCACATGGGATACTATGAGGAATTAAATCTTTAGTGGTTAAAGCATATTGCATATTAAGATCAGGGTGTATGCGGCCAATTAAAGAGTTCAGGTAGTGTGCCTTATCTCGTTTGGTCTGTTGGTCTTCATAGGCTGATAAAATATATTGGTAATCGCTGGCATCTGTGCTTTCAATCTTTATTGTGGCACGGTTGACCAACATACCTAAGAGTTGATTAGGAAAAAATACAACGGTATCAATACTGGTTTTAACTTCGTGTAAATCAGAAACACTTAAATCACTGACTTCAATACCTTTTTTTACTATAAAGGTTTTAACAGTAAATTCGGGTATTTTCCCTTCTATATTTGAAAAATCGGTATGAAAGCCCTCGAGCTCAAATGCTTCTCCACCGTGTATAGAGGTCCTTAGTATTTGGTCGTCAGGCGCACTATTAAAAGCTAAAAAATTAAAATCCTTTGGATAGCCAGGGAAGTCTTCTTTTAACCAAGTTTCATCATATGTACCCATATGTTGTAATCGATTTGGGTGATCGGCAGATAAAGGGGAAAAACCTGCAGGATCAGGACGTTGCCCTAGGGCCGTCAAAAGCTTGTTTGGATACTCAATATTCGGCAATTTAACGTAATCTTCGCCTAGATTAGTAGTAACTTTATGAATCCCTTGCCCAGAGGTGTTTAATTCATAGTCTTTACCGCCGAACGCATAATCCCATGACAGGGGCATAGACGTGAATTCTGCGGGTTCACTGGTGCCTGTTATACCTCCTAGCCAAAATCGATCTCCAGTGACATGTAACCGTTTTTCTTGGTCAGTTATCTGACTTCTAATGGGCATTGCTCTAATGGGGAAGCCACCTGGGCTCAATACATCGCCTAAAATGAAGTATTCAGGGTGTAATTTGGGTAATCCTTCGTCAATAAACGGGCTTGGTAAAGCTGCAAGTTCTTTGTAGGCATTAGTAAATAGAATGGGGTCTCCACCCATTAGTGGAAAATATAATTTAGTGGATATAACTAAATAGTCTTCTTTTCGAAAACTAAAAGTACGATAGCTGGTCTCTAAGTCTAATGGTTGAATAATATTCACTGCTTAATCCAATAAATTAACCATAACAGATTTATACTCGCTTGAGCGTACGCCCAATATCGATGTAACTCCAAGTTTGTTCCATCGCTCACCTAGGGATAACTGATCATTTTGAATGGATATATTAATCTTAAGGTTGATTGAAATAGGTTTTTTAAGATATTCACTAATTAAGAGCTTTAAGCTATTGATTTTTTCTTCATTCAAAAAGATCTGTTGGTAATCGCTTTCCGATATGTTGTTTATTTCAATGGTCGCTTTTAATGCTTGAGTAAATACTTTAGAACCTAAATGCGCTTCTCCTAACTGGTGATTATTACGCCCTAACTGGCAGCGAAGACTTGGTTTAATGCTACGGAATTCTGTTTCGAATTCATGTATTTTAACTTCATCTATCTCTAAAAAGTCTGAAATAATGGCGACTAAACCATCTTTAGATCGGTCTTTTTTCGAAAATAATGAGAAGTAACGAAGTTTAAGTGCCTTGTGAGCATCATTATTTGTACTTGGCTCACCCATTAGGCTGTATAGCAGATTCCAATAACTATCATTAGAACGTTCTAAGGTATTTAAATTGAGCTTATATAAACGCCATGCTTGATATAGTTTTGGAAATAACTGCTTGTGAATAATATCTAGAAACTCACGAGGAGCATCTAGCTCATCCCATTCATTATCTAATAGTTCTTCATTATAAAAATCAGGCAGGGGAGATGAAACACCGTATAAACCTGGAAGTTGTGAAATTATTTCAAAGCCTCTTTGTTTATCAAGGGCATTGACACTATGAATATCTTGATCTGTGTAACCTAAACCTAAACTAGGCCTTACCTCGATTTTTCTTGCTGGACGACGAGGGGAAACAGGGTAGGTACGGTTAACATTCTCTAAAAGACGATATGCTTGAAAAAATTCATATTGCTGAGGATGAGATAGAATGTCTGCCTCAAGAGCGCTTAACGATTCACTAAGTTTGGTTGCCATTGCAACGCCTCCCCGGTGTTATCGTTAATTAGGGTAAATTTGGTATAACTATTAATATCAGTAAATTGCGAGTACAGCTTATTGATGAGTTCTCCAAATAAATACATATCCCCTGTGCTTGCAAACCCAGAACCATCAACGGTTAGCTCAATAGACTTGCCGCGAACAAGGTAGCCTCTTAATAACATTTCATCAGACTGGCTTGTCATTTTTAATAATGACTCTATTCGTTTCTCGTTAGCGGCTCTTTCTTTTGCATCCGCTTGATTTGTTGGATTATAAAGATTTAGTAAAACTTTTAGGTTTTCTAAATTGGCGATTGGTAAATAATTAACTATTAAATGTGACAATAAATTCCATAATATCCGGCCATCTGTTTGGGGTGGAATGTATTCACTTACAGTAGAGATATTAGAGAAGCTAACCAAGTCCGGAACATCTGGTGTGTTAATGTTAATATCACCTGCTTTCAATGATTGTGTGATAGGGCCATTGGAGCAGCGTATATTTGCAGTAATTACTTCTCTTGATGGTAGTTCCATGCCGTCAGGAAAGTTGACTCGTATTACTGATTGGGCCTTTGTATCGTTAGTTACTTTTTGAATTAGCTCATAAACAGGCTGATTACTTTGCTGTTTAGCGGCAAGAGAAAAATCCAAATATTGTGTTTTTTCGCTAGAGCGGCGATTTTGCCCATATAAATCTAATATAGAATATATTGAAAACTGATTGTTTGTATTGCGTACAGGTTTAAGGTGGAGGTCACTTTGCTTATGATCTAATGGAATAGGGTCAGCTGTAGTGTCGAATAGGTTGATTGCCGGTGAACAGAACAATTTGAAGCTATTGATATTAACCTGAACATTTTCTGTTTTAGTATTAAATCTAAAACGCAATTTAAATGCTTGAGGTAATGGAGTGTTTTTGTTAAATCCGGAAATATTTAAAAACAAAAATTTATGCTTATTAATAAAATATTCCTGTATTTGACGATAGCTGTTTAACTGAGTTGTACTTGTTTCCAATAGTGAAAAATCTGGACTTAAACCAAGAGGCTCTATATTTGCCTCATGCAAGTTCAGTGTCTGATTTCCGTATACAATAGAAACAGTAGCTAACTTTTTAGTAAGTAAATAATACAGTTGGCTGGCATTAACATAGTCACCAGATAGGTGAATAGGTAGATCTGAGATTCGAATATCTGCGTTAGAAAGACTGGTGTTATTCATGATGATATCAAGTTCAGAATAACTACCATGTTGATTAAGCTCAACCGCATTAATGGCAAGTGGGTGTACATCCACATCACTACAGGTTTGAAATCGGCAACTGACTCCCTGAACTTTTTGAGAGTCTATTTTGGATTTCGCTTTAATTGTTACAGCATTATTTAAGATATTTCTAGGTTTAAATTCAATTATTGTAGTTGCAGGAATTTCTTTTAAATAGTCTGGTGCAATCAGTCTTAAAATGGATTGTGCAAACTCTGGGAAGTCAGTATCAAGTCGATCTTGTATGCCTGCACTCAGATAAGCCGTACCTTGCAGAATACGTTCTACATCAGGATCACTGCTGCTACCCGCTAAATGGGGAGCAAGGGCAGGGTATTTTTTAGAAAACTCACGAGCACTTTCTTTGAGTGCCTGCAATTCCGTTTGATAGCTGTCTATTTTCATAATGTTTAAACTGTTGGATCCACTATAATTTGGCCATTAGAGTAAATTTTAATATTGGCAATGATGTCACGAGTTATATTCTTACCAGAAGCTTCACCTTGTAGCTTCCAAATGAAACATGAAATATCTT
>JBFEWA010000188.1:0-6359 GCA_041546605.1 Bermanella sp. | reverse complement strand
TGTTACATTTGGGGAACTCTTTCCTTTAGGTACGATTGACCAGCCACCATCTGAGTTTTGATTATTATTTAGGTAAGCAATGCTAGATTTATTCTTAAGCCATGGTGCAGATATCAATACAGTTGCCGTATCTAATATCGACCCATTATAGCCTTCTGCAACACCCCAACTACCTTCATTTGAACGACTATTTATTAGGTATTGCCTTGCTTTTTCGTTAAACCCAATTAAAGAAGATGCATCTTCAATGTTTTCTATGCTTTCGATGTTAGATAGCCAACTATTCGCTGGATTGGGGTTATATTTCTCACTACCTAACAATGTAGAAAGGGTTCTTGCAGAAATAGATGTATTGCGTACTCTTTGCCCTTCAGCCCCCTGCCAGAATCCTATAATCGACTGCTGAGATAACAGCCAATCAATTGCACTGTCTACATTAAGGCTTGCTAACAGAGCATCTTTATCAGTCTCTTCTTTATTCTTAAATTGTTCGGCATGGAAATTTAGAACTGCTCTACCAGCAGTCATTTGGGTAAATGTATTCTCAAAGCTTTCTCGAATATTATTTAATCCAAGAAGTGTCTTTGATGATGGGTAATTTTCGTTTGAAGTTAACAGAACTAAGGCAACGTTAAATGACTTTTGAGCATTCTCAGCGCTGGGAAGACGCATTCCCTCAGCATCTACTACTTGTTCAATAGAAATACTTTGACTACCGGTTACGGAAATAGTTGTCCCATTTAACCGCTTATCTGTTTTTTCAGTATCTTCACTTTCATATAGGGTAAAACTTGGCACCTCTTTTTCTTGGTAAAAGCCTGCTAAATAAAGATCTAAGGGCGAATAAGCTAGAGTAGCCTCTAAAGCCTTATACTGCCCCCCCCCTAATGACAACCAACGATGTCCATACATTACTGATCCAGAGCTATCTAGTAGTGCATTCCAGTGACTCCCTGAACCAATTAACCCATCCTTAATTTCACCATTCTCATCTTTAAATAAAGCCCCACCACCCCACGCATGCATTACTTCATGTGCTAAGGTTGTCATTGTCCAGAAAAAACCATCACTATTTGGATCAAGCTCCCAATCATTCACACTGTGGAAGTCTATATAACCTCTAAACCTGCCACTTGAGCCCCAACTTTCAGTGTTATCAAAGATGGGTTTCCGAATACCTTTTATTTCATTCTTTGCTGCCATATAAAAGGCTGCTGTATTCTCTGGCATTTGATAATCAAAGTCAGATATCACAACTAGAAAGTCATAATTGTCCAAGTGGGTTTCAAAAAACTCTCTTGCAATCACAGCTCGTGGTTCAAAGTTTGCCGCGCCCCCCTCTAATGAGGGCATATCTAGATTTCCCGAAAAAGCAATTTGTGCTATACCACCTAAATCCCTCACATATTTAGCTTGATAAGTACCACTTACATCACCAATAGGTTCTATCGAATCAATTCCATCACCAAAAGAAAGCGAACTGAAGAAAAATAAAAAGACCATTAATCTTTGGTATTTCATTGTATTTCTCCTTGGTATGTTTCTTTATTTTCTTGAGGGATTGCTTCGTAAATAGGCTGTTCGTTGCGTTGACGATAGAATATTTCTGGAGGTTTTATGGTGTTTGTACTAGAAGATGGTAGGAAGAGCCTAATAACCGCCCTATCCGATTCAATTAAGATATATTTGTCTTGAACTTGTTTAACTCGATAGTGACCAAAGACTAGGTCTCCCTGCTTAGCTATATACAGCCTTCCATTATGATTAATAACCGAGGTGGCATCTCGAGAAGAGATTGTTTGCACATAGGCAGAATTCAATGAGTCAATACTTGGTATTTCTGCAAAAGAAAGGTGCGAAAAAGCGGCTAGCACAGCTAGTAGAAGTCGAAACACAAAAATCCCTTTATACCCAATCGGGCCAATATTCCATTATGCGGCCGAATCCTACCAGAAACATCACGCCATATTCAAACAATTATGGGTAATGAGTACTAGGTTTTCGATGTACTTATGCTCTAGAAGAGTCTTGGTTTTGTCTTCAAAACATCAATATCACGAGCCATTGTTGCACTATCAATCCAGCGCTTCTCCAAATCATGCTATTAATGAATCTAGACCCGTAGTGGTCAGCCCAATCTGGCGTTAAGTTAGCCCCCTTTTTAGCTATAGAACAGGCTAGATATAGTACTGAGGGAAGGGGTCAAAAATGCATTTTTGATTTTCCCATTTTTGTGCCCTTAAATACGGTGAAATAAGATTCTATTTGGGGTTAGGCATACTTAGATTCCCCAATAAAGCCATTATAAAACAACGATTTACAACAATTATGATCTTTGTCATCCTTTCAAAATCACTTACTGGGTTGCCCTCCGGAGGCAGAAGTCACCGAGGAAATGGGCACTGAGAGCAACAGTCAAAAACGCTAGGTTCTTTTTTAGACCGCCCTTAGCTCAGCTGGATAGAGCGGCGCCCTCCGGAGGAGGTTCGAATGGGCGGGCCCACTTTTTCAAACCACTCTACAACCCCTGTAAAACCAGAACTTCGCAAATTTCAAAAGATTAGCCCTAGCGGGTGAGAACCTTCGTAGGTTCGATTCGGAAGGAGCCTATGCGACTAGAGAACAACATCCTCTAGGTCGGGCCATTTCCCCTTTCTTGATCTCTACCCCATGTGCCCAGAAAACGCTGATTTTGGCTCTGTGCTCAAATGGCAATAAAAAAGCGAACCCGGTGGTTCGCTTTTCTGTGAATAATAGAGGGTGACTATTTCAACACATCCGGATCGTTTATTAGCGGATCGTGCATTTCTGGGATTAACTGACCTTCTTGACCCTAATTCTCAATCACAAAAAATCCTAGAACACTTAACTGTGATTTTGGCGTGCCTGAGGTTTATACTATAGATATTACTTATCAAAATAATATGATGTTTAACGCTTAAAAATCAGAGCCATCCAATAGAACTAATAAATACGATTAGTTATTCACAAGAATCAAATTCGTACATTTTTCTTAATATGAGTGTCTTATTTATTCGATCCACTAAATATTGAATGCTCATCTATATATACTCAATAAAATTGGCTTCCCATGTTTTTTACCTAACCAAATTAACAATCCAGCAAAATATATCCTATGCCAAAACATTACAGCAGATAAAGCAATCAAAAATACAAGCGCTACATATATAAATCCGGCTCCTAAATAAGCGGCTATTAAAGTTCCAATTGCTGCACCTATTCCGACAACTGACATGGCCTTAGCTCTATCATTAACCATAGCCGCGCCAGAAAAATACCAAGGATAAGAAATATCAAAACTTCCTTCTTCAAGATTTATTTTTCTATTTAAATTTACATCTGAGCTTCTATTCCAAGCAGGTATATCAACAAGAATAACGTACAGCGCCCCGAAAAATAGGTGAAGTAGAAAGCAAAGCATTATATATATATACATATCATCAGGTAATATCTTCCCCCTACCAACTTCAACTAAAAAAGCCAATATTGGCATAGATATAAAGCTACCACCCCCAATAGACTCGGCGACCAAATGCCAATGAGCAGACTTCAATACATACACAAGAACATAAAGTACTGCTGTCATTATTATGGATATAAATACCCAAGTTAAAAACCCAATTTCTGCAATAAGTACAGACGTTAAGAATAAAAAACTAAAAGTACTAAGCATGAATATCTTCTTCATACTTAATCTAGCCTTTTCATTTTTTCTACTATCAATCATTTAACGATAACCTCGTCTGGTTAAAGTTTTATCCTTCATACGGTTCTCATCTAAAGTTTTCTGTATATTGTCTGTAACAGTATCCTCTATCGAAGATCCAACAAAGTAATCAACAGCGGCACCCATTGCCATTGAAGCAGCCAAACCAGCACCAAACACCAGCAGGGTTGACGCGAACAACCAAGACACTCATGTTAAGGAAATACTACTAGGTCAAGCAAGCCTATTATGACCTCAGCTCACCACTTGGTTCTTTTTCCTGATTTTATTTTTCATTGAACCCGTTATGGTCAAAAAATATAAAGGAGATTAGAATGCCAAAACCAAGGAAAGAGCAGGTCAGTTTAGAGGCAACTCCCTACTACCACTGTGTATCGAGATGTGTACGCAAAGCATATTTGTGTGGCATTGATTTTTCGACCAACGAAAGCTATGAACACAGACGCGCTTGGCTTGAAAATGAATTATTAAAACAAGCCGAAGTTTTTACGATTGATATCGCCGCTTATGCAATTATGTCCAATCACTACCATGTGGTGTTACATATCAATAAAAAAGCGGCTGACAAATTATCATTTGACGAGGTGATTGAACGCTGGCATCAGCTTTATAAAGGCAATGCACTGAGTCAAAGATTTCGTACAGGGATTACATTAAGCAAAGCTGAATTAGATAAGCTTGCGGAATATGTCGAAATTTGGCGTGAACGATTAATGGATATTAGTTGGTTTATGCGACGCTTAAATGAGTTTATTTCTCGCCAAGCCAATTATGAAGATAATTGTACGGGCCGGTTTTGGGAGGGGCGCTTTAAGTCACAAGCGCTGTTAGATGAAAAGGCATTGGCGGCTTGCCTGGCTTATGTAGACTTAAACCCTGTAAGGGCTAATATAGCCAAAACGCCTGAGTCGTCTGATTTTACATCGGTTAAGCAAAGAGCCGAAAAAGCTAAAGAAGCACACTCGCCTAACCATCCATACCAGCAAGTAAAAAGTTTAATGCCCTTTGCGGGCAACCCTAAACAAAACATGCCTGAAGGTTTACCATTTAAATTAACCGATTATTTAGAACTGGTTGAGCTAACCGGGCGCGTACTACGTAACGATAAACGTGGCGCTATTGCAAACAACCTTCCGCCAATATTACAAAGACTGGGAATAGAACCTGAGAGCTGGTTAAAACTGACAACATCATTTGAAACCAGCTTTAAAGATCTTGTTGGTTCACCAACCGCTTTAGGAAATGCCATTTCAATACTGGATCGAAAGCGCAGGCCTAACATCAAAAACTGTCAATCACTGCTCAGCTAATCATTCAAGTAATACAACTAACAAAAACACTTAAATGTGGGCATCCGCACGAATGCAAAATAGATTTAACCGATTTTCCACTGAGTTAAAGTAATCCCGAATAAGATCTTCAGATCATTTACTGCTAAATGAACAATTTTTTTAAATCCGGCCTAGCTGCATCCAAAAACTACAGATTTTTTAACATGAGTTTTTTAACATGAGTGTCTTATTTATTCTCTCTATGTAGCTTTCGCTTCTATTTCTTTTTTGTAAAAACTCCATCGAACCGGACGTTCGTACCACCACATTTTTTATTATCTGTCACAACCATATATTTATCAGACACTAATTTCATATCTACTTGGCAATCATAATCTTTATTGCCCGATCTGACATACCCATTCTTTTGATCTATAGATAGTATCAATTCCCCTTGAATACCACCTTCATTATCAGAAGCATACTGTCCACCACGCCAGATTGCACTTCCATTCAAAATAATGATCTCATCACTTTTAGTAAATTCTAAGATACTGGATTCACCTTCAGTCCAAGTACCGACCCAGTCATATCCTTGGGTAATACTCTCAGTATTATCACGCTCAAGATCAGATAACTTAACCCAACCATGCCTAATTTTAGCTTTATCTAAATTTCGAACACATGCCCAGTGGCCATCTAGTTCTTTTGAAACTAGGGCCAAATCTCCTTTTTCCAAATACCTGCTTTTTACACAGTCCCCTTTTAAGGGGCACTCATCCCAATCATAATAATAATAAGCTTTATCTTCTTTAACTTTATACAACTCAAAACTTTCCCCGTAGGTCGTAAATCCACCACCCCTACATTGATTCGAGGCTGCAGCCTCGAATGAAGTCAATAACACTCCAAGCAGTACAAGCTTCCAATTTCTAATAATTTGTTTCTTCATTGTCATACTCTAATTACCAGCAGCTTTTCTTATATATGCTGCTTCTTTACCTCTTCTTGTTGGATAGCTATCTTGAAAGTTGTCCAGATTTCCTAACACGGCGCTCCAGTCTTGGGTGGTTACCTGTGCCCAGAAGTTCTTAGTTTCAGTTTTAGCTGAACCATATTGATATTCAACAGAGGTAATAAGATAACTAAGACAATCATGTTAAGAAAATAATCCTAGTTATCACAGGCCTTTTTATCTGTAGACACAATAATCAAGGGGTCAGAGTACTTGATTTCCAGCCCCTGTACACTCCACCACGAATTAGATCCTTAAATCCCGTTGCTTCCGGCCTCTCATTCTGCATCCACTCATGCTATCTTCATATACAAATATATAAAGG
>JBFEWA010000417.1:0-2612 GCA_041546605.1 Bermanella sp. | reverse complement strand
TACGATTAGACCCAGTTCTGTGGTGACCAAGGCTTCAGAAATACCACCAGATAGCATCTTAGGATCGCCTGTACCAAACTCAGTGATCACATCAAACGTGACGATCATACCGGTTACAGTTCCTAGTAGACCCATCAATGGTGACACCGCGGCTAATACAAGAATGGTGGTACCAAAGCGATCCAAGTGTTCACTCTCATGTAAGATACTTTCCGATACGATATCTTCGATGTGTTCACGATCACGATCCAAATTGCGAATAGTTGCGCGTACCACACGGGAAGTAGCACCATCAAATTCACGGCACGCTTCCATGGCTTCGTTGATATTGCCTTGCGTGATAGCAGGACGAACCGCACTCATTACATCTTGGCTGGATTGGTTAGCGCGACGTAAGAACAATGCACGGGCAACCACCATGATGAGAGCCGCCAAACCAAACGCAACGATCACATAACCAATCACACCACCGGACTTCAAGACGTCCATTACGGTTTTTTCTTTGGCTTCTTGTACGGCAACATTGGTGTTTTCAATTAAGAATAAATCTAAGGTTTCAGGCTGCTTACCCGCTAACAATGCTTGTGCCGTTTCTGCGCCCACAGCTGCATCATTGACTGACCATAGTTTAAATAGGCCTTCACCCGCTGGTGCTAACATGCCTGCTTCCAGATCACCGTCCACATTGGCCAAACCAAAGCGTGCTACGTTACCAAAGTGCACGATATCACCGCTGACCTTGGCACCATCTAGCACATGAAACTCACCAGATTTAACTTTGACGTTAGAAAGATCCGCCAGCAAATCCGTAGCTCGATTAAACAGTTCAGATACTTTTTCGCCGTCTTTTAAATCTTGGAAACCTTTATCGGCTTTCAAGCCCTGCCCATAGGTTTCTAAACTGGCGTCTGCTTGCATAAAGGTAGCATTGAAGATTTCTTGATTATCTTCATTAGCTTGCACAACACGCTCAGCGTCTAATAAAAGATTCTTTTGTAAATCTACTTTTTGACTGCTAGCCAGAACTTGATTCTCTAATTTTGCAATACTGTCTTTTTTTGCATCGAATTCCGCATTACTGTCTTCTAATAGACGGGTTAAACGAGTTTGCAGGTCACGCTTTTGCGCCTCCAAAAAGGCAAATTCTTTTTTATATGCCAATTCTATAGGTGAAACCTCAGCGGATTTAGGTGCCGTTTGAGGGACTTGTTCAGCATGGGCAACACCCATTAAGGCTGACAATAATAAACCGCTCATCATCACAGGTGCGGCCATTTTTTTAACTAATACTTTCATGTTGGACTCCGCAAATATTAAAGGGCATCAGCCTGAGACAAAGAATTCGGCAAGGTGAATTGACCCGTTCGAATCTGTTTTTTCAGCGAATCAAATAAACCAATAATGTCTTCACGTTGTTTCGTGTCATGTACATTCACGAATAACCAATCGTCTTGATGCTTAACCACTTTACCGAAGCTGTTTTCACCATTTTGAAAATACATCAACACCATGCCCACACGCGCCACATCCGCAAGGATTTCTTTACCATCCATTTTGATCGGCTGACGATAGATACCTGACTCTTTTGTTAGTCGAATCTCATCATCCACAAATGCCCACAGACGATTCACCGCTTTATGTGGCGGCAATAAATCCAGCTGTACCTGATCTTCAATCTCACTTAGCTGAGTTAAACGTTCAACGGTTTTAAACGGTAAGCTCTTGGCGATGTATTGCTTAATTTGCGCAATGCTTTGCATCACTAAAGGCTTTAAATCTTTGCCTTGAATGCTGTCTTGAGCAGTACGTTGCTGTGCTTCTTTAATACTGGTTTTCAACTGCTTTAACTCCATGGAGTTACGTTGCAACTGAGTTTCAAGATCGGTGCGTTGCACCGCTAACGATGCCATACGGTTTTTATGGGTTTCTTTTTTGTTATCGATCTTTGCTTGTAGCTCTTCAACTTCGCCGCGTAACTTAATTAAGTCACCTGCCATGTCTTCAATTTGAGCTTTCTCGGCATACGCACTGACAGCACCTAGGCTTAAACTTAAGCCAAGCAGTGCCGCGCTGAATACGGGTTTCATTTGTTTCATTTGCAAACCTACCACCTGTTAAACAGTACACTTTTAAGATGCGAGCTAATGTAGTTGGGCTATGTGACAGGTTTGTTACATGACAATTGAGTGTCAGTAAGACTTCAGTTTTATGGCGAAACGATGACAAGCAGTCCAAGCCTCAAGCCAGTAATGGCGGGGCTTGTAACATTAAGTAGTAAAAACGAAAGGGAATATGAATTTTTTGTGACAATTTAACCCTTAGAAAAACAGCCAATTTTATTGCAGCATATTGAGTAGTTGCTCCACCACAGATTAAAAAGTTTACATAGCAGCCCTCGCTATCTTTGCCCTAGGGCTTTAGAATACCCCCTCATTCAGTAAGCAAATTACCCGTTGTGACCGATACCGTTCAACTCATCGAAGCCCAAGACATCACTGACATAGAAATCACCAGTGAGAACAAGTGCGACTTTTGCTCGGCCTTGTGCTGCTCCTACATCACCCAAGAGCTGGACACGCCGCGTACCATGCACGCCTTTGACGTATTACTCT
>JBFEWA010000279.1:0-4537 GCA_041546605.1 Bermanella sp. | reverse complement strand
CCGTTATTGCTGGCTCTAAGCGTGTGCGCGTAACAGGCAAAATCGTTTAAGCATGAACAAAGAAAAACGCACAGAAATATTTGCGCGCTTAAGGGATAACAATCCTAACCCAGAAACGGAGCTGGAATATTCCTCGCCGTTTGAACTTGTGGTGGCGGTAGCGTTATCCGCTCAAGCCACCGACGTAAGTGTCAACAAGGCCACGCGAAAATTATTTCCTGTGGCCAACACTCCTGAAAGTATTTACGCTCTAGGTGAAGATGGCCTCAAGGAATACATTAAGACCATTGGCCTATTTAACAGCAAAGCCAAAAACGTCATTAAAATGTGCAAGATCCTTATGGATAAGCACAACTCTGTGGTACCACAAACCCGCGAAGAACTAGAAGAACTGCCAGGCGTGGGCCGCAAAACCGCCAACGTTGTATTGAACACAGCCTTCAAACAAATCGCTATGGCGGTGGACACACATATATTCCGGGTTTCCAATCGCACAAAGATCGCCCCAGGCAAAGATGTGCTTGAAGTGGAAAAGCGCTTAATGCGCTTGGTGCCGAAAGAATTTTTAATGGATGCCCATCATTGGCTAATCTTACATGGACGTTATGTCTGCACTGCACGCAAACCCAAGTGCGGTAGCTGTATGATTGAAGACTTGTGTGAATACAAACATAAGGAAGTAGACTAACCGAGGAGAAGCCATGCGCATATTACACACCATGCTCCGTGTGGGGGATCTACAGCGCTCCATCGACTTTTACACCCAAGTCCTTGGTATGCAGCTTATCCGCCAACGTGATAACGAAGAATACCGCTATACCCTAGCCTTTCTCGGTTATGGCAGCGAAGAAGACGGTGCGGTGATCGAACTGACCTACAACTGGGATACCAAGGAATACGATCTAGGGACTGGCTATGGTCACATCGCTATTGGCTGTGATGATATCTATGCAACCTGTGATGCCATTAAAGCCGCGGGCGGCACCATTAGTCGTGAACCTGGCCCAGTCAAAGGCGGCACCACACATATCGCCTTTGTGAAGGACCCGGATAACTACAGCATTGAGCTGATCCAAACCAAAACCCTGTGATAGCAACGGTTTGTTCCACTGAAACCCGACCAAAACAGTCGGGTTTCATTGTCTCAACTTGACCTATCCGCTAATATAGCCGCCTTATTTTTATTGTGGCCCAAAGAATTGTTCCTATGACCGAAAAGCGCCCAAGCGAAATGCCCGATGTGGCGGCCAGTCAAGCCCCACAAATTAACGGCACCCTTAACTGGGTAGGCATGAATCGCATCGCCCTTCCTTTGAATATCAAAGATGCCCACATTGGCACCAACAAGGTGAACGCCTTTGTTCAAACCTATGTGAACATCTGCAATCCAGACGTAAAAGGCATTCACATGTCTCGTCTGTATTTATTGCTTTCTGAATTCTCTGATAACCAAGTTTTAAGCGCGGCCAATTTACGTGAGTTTCTTGCTCACATGCTGGATAGCCACGAAGACATCAGCGACCAAGCCACTTTGAACTTCCAATTTGACTATGTGATTCAGCGTAAAGCCCTTAAAAGCCAATTTTCTGGTTGGAAAGACTACCCAACGGAAATCCGCGCCACATTGAAAGATGGCAAGGTGAACCTTGAGCTGGGCATCCATGTGCCTTATTCATCTACTTGCCCTTGCTCTGCTGCATTGGCACGTCAGCTGATCCAGCAACAGTTCAGCAAAGACTTTGGCGACAAAGCCTCCGTCACCCCAGAAGAAGTGGAAGCTTGGCTACGCAGCGACAAAGGTACCTTCGCCACGCCACACAGCCAGCGCAGCATTGCCAAGGTTTGGGTGAAATTGGGTGATAACATTGAAGACTTCCCAATCACTGACATCATTGGAGTGATTGAAGATGCCTTACAAACACCGGTTCAAACCGCAGTGAAGCGTGAAGACGAACAAGAGTTTGCCCGTTTAAATGGCCATAACTTAATGTTCTGTGAAGACGCCGCTCGTCGCGTAAAAAACGCATTGAATCAAAACGAAAGTCAATTTAAAGACTTCTGGTTGCGCATTGAGCACCTAGAAAGCCTACATGCCCACGATGCCGTAGCCATCGCAACCAAGGGCCTTGTCGACGGTTACGAGCCTCTTCTGTCTCGCTAACCTCATTGGGCAGCCTAGCTGCCCAATTTCTAATACCCTTTGCCATGCAAAGCCAACTACAATGTTATAGAATCGATCCACTTTTTTAGTCGAGTACCTCTGGTGAAACTTTTTGTTGAAAACCTTACCAATGTTGATGTCTCTTTCTTAGATGCCAAACGCGGCCTTGTGGGCGAATCGTGGATGGCTGGCATCATGTTAACGGGCAATCTCGACCAACAAAGCATGATTTGTGATTTTGGCGTGGTAAAACGCTGTGCAAAGGACTGGCTAGATGACTTTATCGATCATCGCCTTGTGGTGCCCACACAAATGCCAGGTATGCATATTAGTAAGCATGAGAACCTAACTACAGTACGCTTTCCTCATCCTATGGGTGGTGAGCTAATCTGCAGCGCCCCAGAGGAAGCGTTTTGCTTCATCGACTGCCAAGAGATTAACCCTACAACGGTATCCACTTGGCTAGAGGCCGAACTAAACAACACCATACCCGGTGATATTGACCAACTAAACGTGTCATTAAACACAGAGCTAATCGGCGGCGCTTACTATCACTACAGCCACGGCCTTAAAAAGCACAATGGTAATTGCCAGCGCATCGCCCATGGCCATCGCTCTAAAATCGAAATTTTCGTCAATGGCACCCGCCAGCCAGAAATGGAAAAGAACTGGGCTAAGCAGTGGCAAGACATTTACATTGGTACCCAAGAAGATTTGCACAACCAAACCACCATTGAAGGCATTGAGCATAATCATTACCGTTACACGGCACCTCAAGGGGATTTCAGCCTAACCCTGCCTACGGCTGCGTGTTATGACATCGAAACGGATACCACGGTTGAACAGATCGCCAATCACATCGCTAAAACCCTATCTGCATCTGGTCGCAGCGTAACCGTAAAAGCGTTTGAAGGTATCGGCAAAGGAGCCATTGCCACCTATGAGTGATGTATTCAAGAACCTAGAAAAGCAAAGCCAAGGCAGCGCTTTGCCATTAGATGAAGCCCTAAACAATTTAAAGTACAACGAAGCTGGCTTGATTCCGGCCATTGCGCAACAACATGAAACCGGCGAAGTATTGATGATGGCATGGATGAACCGTGCTTCTATCGAAGAAACCCTGAAAACAGGACAAGTGTGTTATTGGTCCCGTTCACGTAATAGCTACTGGCGCAAAGGGGAAAGCTCAGGCAATCAGCAAACCTTGGTTAGCATGGCAGCTGACTGTGATGGTGATACTCTTTTGCTAAAAGTAGATCAAAAAGGCGCGGCCTGTCATACTGGTCGTCGCGATTGTTTCTATAACGAGATCAAGACAGATGGACTCAGCATTAATAGCGACCCCATTCAAGATCCAAACCAGCTGTATCAAAGCAGCAAGGCATAGGCTGTGAACCCACCGCTCTCAAAAGCTGAAAAGCGCGCTCAACTTAATAATCAGATTGAGCAGTTCTTATCTAAGGGCGGCCAAGTGGCGTCTGTGCCACAAGGGGTGAGTGGGCGAGAAAATCCCACTCAAGCCTTGGTACCTGCCCTTTTCACCGAAAAAGCGGCTCCGCGCACCGATGCCCGCAACGCATTACAAAGCCTGGATTCCCGCAAAAACAAAAAGAACACCAGCCACACCCACAAACGTCCACGGAAAAAGCCCGTATACGACGATTTTGGCGAGCTGCTACGCTGGGTCTGGGTAGACGAATAACCCACCTACAAAGCATAAAAAAGGCGACCTAAGGTCGCCTTTTTGTTTTCTAACCTAGCTCTCTAGCCATAGATATTCATTAGCCAGCCAATCAACAAAACTTGCGGCACCGTCACCAATGGTAAAAACAAGGCAATTTTCCAGCTTTGCGTCGTGTCTTTAAGGGCCATGATTTCCGTGTAGTCCGTTGCTGCACCTGCCATTAAAAACACAAAGCCATTACCTGGTGCCTGCGCCTTATTCACTAAATCCGCTGCAATTGGCGAAGAACCTTCCGAGCACACCTCGATAATCGTGGTAGCCAATAAGGTTAGTAATAAGCCCGAAATAGAGGCCCCAAACCACACACCGAACTGCTCTGGGTCCACAAAGGCACGAATCAAAGCCAGCATGACCACACCAAACAGCACCCAGCGCACCACCATTTTCGACTCTTTTAGGCCCTGCCAAAACATTGAGCCTAAATTACTAGGCGAGAAATGCTTGGTGCTCATCTGTGACTTAAGCTCAGGCCAGGCACGATAGTTTTCATCCACCTCAGCCTGTACAGGATTGCTTGGCAATACACCCTTGCTCACCAAGCCATCAAACAACCATCCGCTGATCCAAGCGATCACCATAGAGCATACGATAAATAGCAAGGTATAAGGCAGTCCAATAAGAGCGATCAGAAT
>JBFEWA010000425.1:0-2516 GCA_041546605.1 Bermanella sp. | reverse complement strand
TTCGGGTTATGAGCCCGACGAGCTACCAGGCTGCTCCATCCCGCGTCAATATACGCATGAGTAGTTTTTCCAATCTCTATTTATATTAAGAGAAAATTGGTTGCTGGAGCCCTAGGTTTAGAGGGTGAACCGACGACCTTTGCGAAATATTAGGGATACCCTCATATACTGCGCAATTCTCTTAGAAATTGGTTGCGGGAGCCGGATTTGAACCGACGACCTTCGGGTTATGAGCCCGACGAGCTACCAGACTGCTCCATCCCGCGACAATACCGCTTCTGGTTTATTCAAACATAACTTGAATAAGCGGTTTACTCACTCGCTTTGGCGACTGCCTTAGCGAGCTGCGCATCTTACGGATCTGGGTCCATGGTGTCAAATCTTTTATGGAAAAAACCTAATAAATTCAAATAGAAAGGTTTGTTCCATGGTTATGCAAGGGGCTCAAATTGAGCATTCAAGCAATTAAAGAAGCGTTGATGCAAGGCGTCGTATCCGGCCACATCCGCTTTTAAAGCGAACCAACGGCACTGCAAATCTTGCAGTTGTGTTTCCAAGTCCGGCAGGCTTTGCCCCATGTTTTTCTGCAAGCGCTCAACTTGTAGCGCCATGCGTTGGGCTTGATCTTCAGCCGGGCTATCCACTTCTAGAATGATTTCCAATTCAAGGCACAGCTTATGGAAGTGTTCGGCATCTGCCGTCTGCTCGCTATTTAAACGTGTTTGGAAGATGGTTTTGACGGCAGCAGGGATGTCAGCGCTATCTAGTTCAGTAGCGATGTTTTCGTTATGACTGCCAGTTTGTTCTGCTTGTCCTAATGATTTGGCTAAATCTTGAGCATTGCGCCAAAGGGCGTGCTTGGCTGCTCGTTTTTGTTGTTGGAGGGACTCATTAATTTGATTAAGAAGCTCCACCATGGCGTTATTGATGCCTTGACGCACCTTATTGGGCAAATCCAGCGCATCAATTTCGGTTTTGATGCTCTGCACTTGCTGCTTTTGGTCCTGTGCATCGGAATGGGCAATCTCTTTTGCTTGCTGCACAAGATGGTTGGCGTGCTGAATGCTTTGATCGAGTTGTTGCTTGCGCGCAGTACTGGCTGCACTGCGTTTTTCAAATAAAGCATCACATTGCTCGCGGAATTGCGTCCACAATTGACGCTCAGCGCGACCAGTGTTACCAGCGGTTTTCCACTGATTTTGAATGTCCTTGCACTGCTCAATGGCTTGGGTGAGATCGTCTTGCTCACGTAGTGCAACCACTTGATCGATCAAAGCTTGCTTAGCTTCGGCATTGACTTTAAAGTGCGCCACTAATTTCTCATGAATAGCGTGAGTGGCATCGTGGAAACGCTGTAATATGGCTTTTTTCTGTGTGTGATCCACAGGTGAGAACTTCTTAAATTCATCATGGGCTTTATCTAGAATTTGCTGTACTGATTTCCAGTTGGCGTTATCCCATAGGTTTTCTTTAAAGAACACTTCTAGCTCATGACAAATAATTTCTCGCTGTGCCAAATTGTATTCACGTACTTTGGCCATCTCAGCAAAATATTCTTGGCAAGGCTCATAGGCTTTATCAGCGAATTGTTTGAACGTTTGCCACAAGGCTTGCTGTTGCTTTTGGTTAGGCAAGCTGCCTAGTGCTTTCCATTGATCTTGTAAATCGTGAATGGCATTGGCCTTTTGTTTGGCGGGCATATCCGCATCAATTAAGGCTTCCATTTGTTCACATAGCTGCTCAAATTTAGGCAGGGTGGCAAAGCCTTGCCAGTCTTGTAGCTCATTTAATGCCTGGCTTAAAGTTTGAAATTGATTGTGCTGCGCTTTGGTTTTGTTGGTATCAATTTGCTCTAAGCGTTTGCGAATAATATTTTGAAGCTGACGTGCTGGTTTCACATGGCCGTCTTCAATGGCTTGGGCTAATTCATTAAGGGTGCGGTCTAGTTTTTGAATGTCTTGCTTTTCATCTTTTTTAAGCGCATCTAGGGCAAGATCAATTTCACTTAGTAGGCTCATGAAGCTATTTAATGCTTTATGTGCAGGAAATTCTTGTGGCCAGTTGATGTTTTTAATGCTGTTCTCTAAGGCTTTTTTGTGGTTTTTAAGTTGGCCAAGGTTTCTTTCTTCAAGGGCTTGCTTGATAGGAAATAGCGCCACGTCGGTGCTTTCTAAGTAGTTTAGGCTGCTGCTTAAATTCACCAGTGGCTTTAACAGACCTTCATATTCTGCTTTGATCTGGCGATCCATCAGGGCGTCTAGTTTCAACGCATCTAGCCATAAACTTTGGATGTCATTTTGTTCTTGGTTTAACACGCTGGCATTTGGGCAAGCCGCTTTGCATTGGGCATGCAGTGTTTTAAGGGCATCAATGGCTTGAAGCTGTAGTGCTTGGGCCTGTTTTTTCTGTGCGGCTTCTTGTTCAAGTTGCTCTTGTTCTTTTTGATGTGTCGCTAGAATATTCTCACAGCTTGTGATGGCCTGTTTAAATGCAGCATCTTGTTCTGGCTGAGTTTG
>JBFEWA010000114.1:0-8520 GCA_041546605.1 Bermanella sp. | reverse complement strand
TAGGGGATGTGCTTGCATCCAATGAGTATCAGAAGATGACATCGCCACTTTCATTTGCCTTGGGGCATGATATTGCGGGCGACCCGGTTACCGCTGATCTTGCGAAGATGCCACACTTATTGGTTGCGGGCACCACAGGTTCAGGTAAGTCCGTGGGTGTGAACAGCATGCTTATTAGCATGCTATACAAAGCCGGCCCTGAAGATGTGCGCATGATCATGGTGGACCCTAAGATGCTGGAGCTTTCCATTTATGACGGCATTCCGCATCTATTGACCCCAGTTATTACCGACATGAAAGAGGCCGCCAATGGCTTGCGCTGGTGTGTTGGCGAAATGGAGCGTCGCTATAAATTAATGGCCGCCATGGGTGTGCGAAATATTGCTGGCTATAACAAAAAAGTACTGGACGCCATTGCCGCCGGCGAGCCACTAAAAGATCCTTTATGGAAAGCTGAAGAAAGCTTTGAAGAAGTGGCGCCTGACTTAGGCAAGCTGCCTTACATAGTTGTGGTCATTGATGAATTTGCCGATATGATGATGATTGTCGGTAAAAAAGTAGAAGAATTAATTGCGCGTATTGCTCAAAAGGCGAGGGCAGCAGGTATTCATTTGATTCTGGCTACGCAGCGCCCATCGGTAGACATTATTACCGGCTTAATCAAAGCAAACGTGCCGACCCGTATGGCATTCCAAGTAAGCTCAAGAATTGATTCGCGCACCATCCTTGATCAAGGAGGCGCAGAACAATTACTGGGTCATGGTGATATGTTGTACTTGCCACCGGGTACATCCTTGCCAATCCGAGTTCATGGTGCGTTTGTGGATGATCATGAAGTACACGCGGTAGTGGCTGATTGGAAGAAACGCGGCGAGCCTGAATACATTGAGTCGATCACAGACGGCGGAGACAGCAGTATCGTTGTTCCTGGCTTTAGCAATGAAAGTGATGACGGCGAAGCCGATGCCTTATTTGATGAAGCTGTGGCGTTTGTGACTCAAACACGCAAGGTTTCTATTTCCAGCGTGCAAAGAAAGCTGCGTATTGGTTATAACCGTGCAGCACGATTAGTTGAAACCATGGAACAAGCGGGTGTGGTTTCCAGTCCGAGTCAAAACGGTACTCGTGAAGTACTCGCACCCCCTCCGGTTAGTTAAAGGATGTATTTGTGAAAATTATAGTATTGCTGTTATCTGTCTTGTCTGTAAATGCGTTTGCTCAAGTTTCTGACTATCAAAAGCTTGATGGCTTTTTGAAGAAAATGAATGTGGTCAGTGCCTCATTTGTTCAGCATACCTTTGATGGCAAAGGCGCATTACTACAAACGCAAAAGGGTAAGTTGAAATTAAAACGTCCTAATCAATTTCGCTGGGAAAGCGAAGAGCCATATGAGCAGTTATTGATCAGTAACGGCAAAACATTATGGCAGTTCGACGCAGACCTAGAACAAGTTGCCATTCAGCCATTGAACACCGAATTGTCAGCCACGCCTGCACTGCTGCTGTCAGGAAACATTGCTCAAGTTGAAAATGAATACGATGTTTACGCAGAAACCATGCAAGACGAAACCCATTTTGTGCTCATTCCCAAGCAAGTAGATGCTTTATTTGATCGCTTGCGTCTTGAATTTGATAACACAAATAAATTAGCACGCATGGTGATTCAAGATGAGGTTGGGCAAAAGACCATTATTCGCCTATCCAATGTCCAGCTTGACCAAACTATTGCAGCCGCTGAATTTGAATTTACTGTGCCCGCTGGCGTAGACGTTATTCAAAGTAAATAGCATGCAGGATTCTTTATTTACACCCACTAACACTCAGGAACCGCTGGCTTCTAGAATGCGACCCACCACATTGAGTGGGTATATTGGTCAAGAGCATTTATTGGGTGAAGACAAGGCATTGCGAAAAGTCATTGAAAAGGGCCAGCTGCATTCAATGATCTTTTGGGGCCCACCGGGTGTAGGCAAAACCACACTAGCGAAAATTCTAGCCCATTACGCCAATGCTGAATTCTTAGCCTTGTCTGCCGTGATGGATGGCGTAAAAGAAATTCGTCAATGCATGGAAAAAGCTAAGCAGGTCCAAGCTCAAGGTAAAGGCGCATTACTGTTTGTTGATGAGGTGCATCGATTCAATAAATCCCAGCAAGATGCATTTTTGCCATTTGTTGAAAATGGAACTGTCATCTTCATTGGTGCCACAACAGAAAACCCAAGCTTTGAGTTAAACTCTGCATTATTGAGTCGCGCTCGAGTCTATAAGCTTCGCAGTCTGACCAATGAAAATATTGTTCAGCTGCTTAATTTCTCCATGAGCCATGATGAGCAATTAAAAGCTTCAAAACTCATACTGGAGTCTGATGCTGCTGAATTTTTGGCCAGCATGGCTGATGGTGATGCAAGGCGCTCATTGAATCTACTTGAGATGGCAGTGGATCTTGCCCAGGCCGACAGTCGCTCAGAGATTACAATGTCACTTGCCCAAGAAGTGGCGCAAGAGTCCGTGCGTCGCTTCGATAAAGGCGGGGATTTGTTTTATGAGCAGATATCAGCACTGCATAAGTCGGTGCGAGGCTCCAGTCCTGACGGGGCCATGTACTGGTATTGCCGCATGCTTGATGGCGGCTGCGACCCCTTATACATAGCGCGCCGAGTAGTGCGAATGGCCGCAGAAGATATTGGCAATGCCGACCCAAGAGGGCTGGAGATCGCCATGAATGCCTGGCAGGCCTATGAGCGACTGGGCAGTCCGGAAGGGGAGTTGGTTATTGCACAAGCCATCAACTACCTAGCTTGTGCCCCAAAAAGCAACGCCGTATACAATGCATACAACCAAACCCGTGCATTAATCAAACAAACCCCCAGTTATGATGTCCCTATGCATTTGCGTAATGCGCCAACCCAGCTGATGAAAGAGCAGGAATACGGTGCTGAATACCGATATGCCCATGATGAGCCTTCAGCTTATGCCGCGGGGGAATGCTATTTGCCTGAGGAAATAAAAGACACCGTCTTTTATCAGCCAACCGATCGCGGGTTGGAGATCAAAATCAAAGCTAAGCTCGAGCATTTGAAAGAGCTGGATGAAAAAAGCTCAATTAAAAGGTATTAATCCACCATGCATTATCTTGTTATTGCCTTAGGGGGCGCTTGTGGGGCCATGTCTAGGGCCTATTTGAGCACTCAGCTCACTAAATTATTGGGAACTAGCTTCCCCTTTGCTACACTTGCCATCAATTTTCTTGGCTCATTCCTAATGGGTGTATTTGCGGTCATTATTATTGATTACCTAAAGATGACGGGATACTGGAGAGAGCTGGTCATGGTAGGGTTTTTAGGCGCCTTGACCACATTCTCAACCTTTTCGATGGAAGGTCTTAATTTGTTACATGGTGGCCAATGGGCTGCCGCTCTAATCTATTTTGCTTTAAGTGTGTTTGGCTGTGTATTTGCTTGTTTTGCGGGCTGGCACTTGGCTAAATTACTCGTTTAACCGGAAATAAATATGCTTGATATTCGTAAAGTTCGTGAGAATCCCGAAGCAGTGGCAGAAGCCCTGAAAAAGAAAGGATTTGAATTTGATGTGGCGGCGTTTGCTGAGCTAGATGCAAAGCGTAAAACCGCTGATGTTTCATCGCAAAATCTTCAAGCAGAAAAGAAAAAAGCATCCAAGCAAATAGGTCAGTTTATTGCGCAAGGCCTAAGCGTAGATGAAGCAAAGGCAAAAGTTGCCGAAGTTTTAAACGAAATTGACGCAAAACTATCCCAAGAAGTAGAAGCAGCCAAACAAATTCAAGATGAAATCAATAGCATCTTAATGGCTACCCCCAATCTTCCGGACGAATCTGTGCCATTTGGTAAGGACGAAGACGACAATATTGAAATCCGCACCTGGGGTACACCGCGTCAATTTGATTTTGAAGTTAAAGATCATGTTGATGTAGGCCAAGACAATGGCGGCTTGAATTTTGAAGTAGCTGCTAAGTTAACCGGTTCTCGCTTTGCTGTTATGCAAGGACAAATTGCCCGTATGCACCGCGCGCTTATCCAATTAATGCTGGATACGCATTCACAAGAGCACGGATACACTGAAACCTATGTGCCTTATATGGTTAATGCAGACAGCCTTAAAGGCACAGGCCAGCTGCCTAAGTTTGAAGAAGATTTATTTAAAATCCCATTCAATGACACGCACTATTATTTGATTCCAACTGCCGAAGTACCTGTAACCAACCTAGTGCGCGATGAGATTGTTGATGCGAAAGAATTGCCTTTGAAATTCACTGCACACACACCTTGCTTCAGAAGCGAGGCGGGCAGTTATGGTCGTGATACTCGCGGCATGATTCGACAGCATCAATTTGAAAAAGTTGAGTTGGTGCAACTGGTCAAACCAGAAGACAGCGCCAATGCTCTTGAAGAGTTAACAGGGCATGCAGAAGTGATCCTGCAAAAACTGAACCTGCCATATCGTCTTGTGAAATTATGCGGTGGTGATTTAGGTTTCTCTGCCACCATGACATACGATTTAGAAGTTTGGCTACCTGGCCAAGGTAAATTCCGTGAAATTTCATCTTGCAGCAACATGGGCGACTACCAGGCTCGACGCATGCAAGCTCGCTGGCGCAACCCAGAAACAGGCAAGCCAGAATTGCTACATACTTTAAATGGCTCTGGACTAGCCGTTGGTCGCACCTTGGTTGCCATTCTAGAAAACTACCAGCAAGAAGATGGGCGCATTCAGGTTCCGGATGCACTTAAGCCGTACATGAACAACCTTGAGTTCATAGGATAAATATGAATTTCTTGCCTTTATTTTTCGACCTAAAAGGGCGAGATGTGCTGATTGTTGGCGGTGGTGAAGTGGCTTTGCGAAAAGCCACATTGCTAGCAAAAGCCCAAGCACGCGTCTCAGTTATCAGTCCTGATGTTTTGCCTGATTTAAAAAGCCTCAGTGAAAAGAGCAGCGGGCAAGTAACCTTATCTTCTTTTTCTGAGCCTCTTGTAGGCTCGCCTTCGATTATCGTTGCAGCCACTGACGACAAAACTGTCAATGAAGACGTTGCAGCGCTTGCTCGCAAAAAAAACATTCCAGTCAATGTAGTGGATGAACCCAGCCTTTGCAGCTTTATCTTTCCTGCCATAGTTGATCGTAATCCAATTATTGCTGCAGTAAGCTCCGGCGGTTCTTCTCCTGTATTAGCCCGCATCCTAAGAGCAAAACTAGAAACTGTCTTGCCGAGCACATACGGACGCCTAGCATTATTGGCTGAAAAATATCGAACGGTCGTTAAGGCTAAATTCAATCATGTCAATCTGCGTCGCGGCTTTTGGGAGCGAATCCTCAATGGCCCTGTGGCCGAGCTCATGTTTGCGGGCAAGGAAAAAGAAGCAGAATCATTACTGAATGAAACCCTCAATTCTGGTGGCGAAGTAAAACGAGAATTGGGCGAGGTGTACCTAGTGGGCGCAGGTCCTGGTGACCCTGATCTACTGACCTTTAAAGCTTTACGTCTCATGCAGCAAGCCGACGTGGTTTTATATGATCGCCTTGTAAGCGAGCCGATATTAAATCTTTGTCGCCGAGATGCGCAGATGATTAATGTTGGTAAAGCCCGCTCTAATCATCTGGTTCCGCAAGAAGGGATTAATCAACTGTTAGTTGATTACGCCAAAAAAGGCCATCGCGTACTTCGCTTAAAAGGGGGTGACCCATTTATTTTTGGGCGTGGAGGCGAGGAAATACAGGAACTTGCTGAGAATGGCGTACCATTTCAAGTGGTGCCTGGTATTACAGCCGCCGCAGGTTGTTCTTCTTATGCCGGCATCCCGCTTACCCACCGTGATTATGCGCAATCTGTACGTTTTGTCACCGGTCACCTTAAAAATGACACCACGGATTTACCATGGCACGAACTTGCCTACCCAAATCAGACCATTGTTTTTTACATGGGACTTATGGGGTTGCCAACGATATGCAACAAGCTAATCGAACATAATATGCCTAAAACCACGCCAATCGCCCTTGTGCAAAGGGGGACTACGCCGGATCAAAAAGTATTATTAGGCACTCTGGAGACCATGCCAGATATCCTTGCCAATCAAGAAGTTAAAGCCCCAACCCTGATAATTGTTGGGGAGGTGGTGTCCCTGCACGACCGTTTGAAGTGGTTCGATCCAAGTCAAAATGCCAGTAGTTAGCTAAACATTAGATCTTAGCTATTCTTTTACTATGCTTATACATAAGCAAGGATAGAAAGTAATAGCTGAGGTCTAAATGAATCCATTGAATCGCATGTCCATTAAAGCCAAGATATTGGTTATACCCGCTATTGCGGTGTTGGGTTTCATTGCCAGTTTAACCGTCAATTCAACCATTAATAACCTTAACTCCGAACGCTTGGCCACCATACAACGCCTATATTTTCCCGTGGTGCAATCCAGCCGAGAAAACATCGTCAGAATCAATCGCATAGAAGAACTGCTCAATACTGCCGTGAGCACTGGTGAAAGCGATATGGTTGCCGCTGCGAAAAAAACCTATGCTGAGCTTATTGACAAGATCGCCGAACAAAAAGCCCTATGGCCAGAGCAAAATGGAAAATCCACAGAGCTTGATAAGAAAGTTAAGGAATACTTTCTAATCGCTCTTAAGCTCTCTGAGGGCATGGTAAATGGCAATTTGAACCCAAGTGAAATTCCTGATCTTGTGGCTTCTATGAACGATAAGCTAGGGGTAACCAAAAAAGCGCTAGCTGAATTCAACTCTACGGCTCTAGATGCCTTTAATAGCACTGTTGAAGAGTCAAATAGCGCCACCCAAGAGGCGCTAATTACATCTATTATACTGAGCGTAGGTGCTATTTTGGCCATTGTGCTTATTAGCGCCAGCAGCGTCATTTTGATAAATCGAAACTTAAGCTTGGTACTGGATTCATTAAAAGACATTGCCAGTGGAGAAGGTGACTTAACTAAACGCATACAGCAAACAAGCCAGGATGAAATTGGCGATGTGGTTTATTGGTTTAATTTGTTTATGCAAAAACTCCATGAAAGTATTGATGAGATTGTTAGATCTATTACGCCACTTGCAAATGTATCAAATGATTTAGGGGAGATGACAACCAAGACCAGTGAAATAACTGACCAGCAGAGCCGCGCCACAGACGAAGTAACACGCTCTGTAGATGAGATGTTTAGCAGTGTGCAAAATGTTGCTCAAAATGCATCAAGTGCAGCATCTGCTGCTAGAGAAGCAGATATCGAAGCCAAGGCTGGACGTAGCGTGGTTACTCAATCAGTTGAGTCTATTAATGACTTAGCCAGCGAGGTAGAGCGTGCCGCTAGTGTCATTAGCAAGCTTGAAGCAGACACAGAGAATGTCGGCACCATTCTGGATGTTATTAAGGGCATCGCGGAACAAACCAACCTGCTTGCACTTAATGCTGCCATTGAGGCTGCTCGAGCAGGTGAGCAAGGTCGAGGGTTTGCTGTTGTGGCAGATGAAGTTCGCACCCTTGCGTCTCGCACCCAGGATTCAACCCAAGAGATTCAGCGTGTAATAGAAGAGCTACAATCTGCTGCCCGTAGCGCTGCGGAGGTTATGTCTCATAGCCAAGAGCAAGCCAAAAATAGCGTGGAGCATGCCGCCAAAACCGATAATTCATTGGCCACCATTACAGAAAAAGTGGGGTCGATTACTCGCATGAATACTGAAATTGCGGATGCGACAGGCGAACAAGAAAAGGTTAGCAACAACATTAAAACTAATGTCGAAGGTATTCGCTTGAACGCTGAGGCAGCCGTTAAGAATGTTCAAGAGGTAGGGGCTGCCAGTGAGTCCTTATTGGAAATCTCAAACAACTTACGCAAGATCACCAGTCAGTTCAAAGTTTAATCAAATCTACTCCTTGGGCTACTAACTCGGTGGCCCAATCCTCTTTCTGTTCCTCCAGCTTTAATTCCTTATGGAAATGGCTCTCATTTAGCCTGTTTTCATGTATTCTATGCACCTAAATATCGCGACATTAAAAGGCAGTCATATCATGACTCACAACGGCTTTCGTCAGCTTAGAACCCAGAAAATCGAATCCTTGAATGTGCTTGTAGAGGAATATGAGCACATCAAAACTGGCGCCAAGCATTACCATCTTGCTACTGATAATGACGAGAATGTATTTTTGGTTGCCCTTAGAACCATGCCAATGGATTCAACCGGGGTTGCTCACATATTGGAGCATACGGCACTTTGTGGTAGTAAAAACTACCCAGTGAGAGACCCGTTCTTCATGATGATACGTCGCTCACTAAATACCTTTATGAATGCTTTTACCTCCAGTGATTGGACGGCATATCCTTTTGCATCAAAAAACAAAAAGGATTTCAATAATTTACTTTCCGTGTATTTAGACGCCGTATTTTTCGCGAAATTAGATGAGCAAGATTTTGCACAAGAAGGACATCGCTTAGAATTTGAAAATCCGTCAGATCCTTCAAGCCCATTGCAATTCAAGGGC
>JBFEWA010000431.1:0-2439 GCA_041546605.1 Bermanella sp. | reverse complement strand
ATGAAGATCATCTTGAAGAGAGTTTGGATAAATTCGAAAAAGATAAAAGCCAAAAGGTGCTGGATAGCTGGTTCCAATATGCACCGGATCAGGATATATCTGCTGTATTAGAACAGATAGAAATTACGGATCACATGAGTGTGGATGAAGTGATTCTGATGGCTCTGAAATTGGATGATTACTTCATCGATTTATATGAGGGGATGGTGGAGCATTCTAGCTCATCTGCGGTTAAATCCGTGTTCCAAAATTTATTGGATATGGAGCAACAGGAAAAAATACGCACAGCAAGAACGGCGTTAAATATGTCGGACATGTGACACAAAAAAAGCGGCATCAGCCGCTTTTTTTTGTGCGTATAGATGAGGCTTATAGCCGCTTTTCTATTAGACATTTACGAAAATGGGCCAGCTGATCCTGATCAGAATATTCACTGCATTCATCCATGAGTTTTTCTAATTCGTTGGATTTTTCTATAAAGAAATCAATAAAAGCACGTACCTTTTTCGGTTGGTGCTTGCCTCCCGGAAACACAAGATACAAAGGCTCTTGTTCTATTTGCCATTCAGGCAACAGGATTTCCAAAGTGCCATCAAGGATCTCTTCATACACCATAAAAGTGGATGAAATGGAAACACCGTGCCCAGCCGTCATATGATGTTTAGCGATTTCATGGTGGTTCACAATCACAGAGCTGTTTTGCTCTAGCTCTAATCGTTCACCAGTTTGTTTGTGAATAAAACACGCATTATGGCTGTAACCTTTACGTGAACCAAACTCCACCCAAGGAATATCATTGAGCTGACTTGGATGAGTAAAAGGGCCGTATTTTTTGATATAGGCAGGGCTAGCGCAGAGTACAGGGTCCGTATCGTCAACTTTGCGCGCGATTAAACTGGAGTCTTCAAGCTTGCCTAAGGCGAAGCCCACATCAAAACCATCCCGAATTAAATGCACGTCCCCGTCATTAAAAACAAGCTCTATACTAATATCTGGGTAAGCGTCTTTAAACGCAGCCATCCAACGCCCCATTAAATCAATAGCAAACCCAACCGGGGCAGAAATACGCAAATGGCCGCTGGCATCTTTTTGTTTATCGGCAATGCGTTCGTGAATATCGCTGATTTCTTCAAACAAAGGCTTGTATTGTTCGTAATATTGCAAGCCCACATCGGTAGGGCGCACTTCACGGGTAGTTCGCTCTAACAAACGGATACTGAGTTTTTCCTCAAGGTCAGTGATCATTCGACTGACGCGGGATTTAGGCATATCAAGATTACGTGCAGCAGCGGTAAAACTGCCTTCTTGCACCACCTTGATAAATACTGACATCTGATTCAGATCTAACATGGCTTTCCATAACATTTCGTTTGCTGAATGATGGGCCAAAATGGATAAAAAGGCCAGTATTCACATTTGAATCAGATGAACACTTATTGTGCGCAATCTTCATAAGGTAGAGTGTCGATCCAATCACTTATCAATTGTGCGGCTTTTTCATCTGCCAGAGAGCGACCTATGGGAGGCATACGATCTTTGGGTTCGGTATGGCGCATGCGCACAGGTATACTTGAAATTTCACCGCGTCCTGGCCAAATGTCAAAACCACCACCACGCCAACCATGGCTTGAATTGCAGACGCCGTGGTTATAGTCGATAGTCTTCCGCCAATATTCTAATCGCAGTCCAGAAAGAGCAGCTGATCCAGCGTCGTTATGGCAGTGTGCACAATTGATATCAAGATACGCTTTTGCTCGATCTTGTAATATTTGTGATTCATCTTGCCAGTTTGGTGCGGTATCAATACTGGATAGGTCTTGAGGCGAGCCTTGCAATAAATTTAAATTTTTCCATAACGTGAGTTGGTTTAAAAATTCACCTTTGTATTCAATGGTTTTATTTAAGTGGCGAGCTTTTGGTCCGATGGGAGTTATCGCTTCATTATTCATATGGCAAATTTGACAATCACCATACCCAGGGATGCTATATGTTCCAGAGTAATTTACTTCTTCATGAGTAAAATTAAACGGAATGCTTGATCCAGTTAAGCTTAATTTTGCATCTAGTTGATCGGCATCCCACTTGTAGGGCAACGCAATCCAGCCATTTTTGCGATGAATAAGTAATCGTATTTCAATAATGTCTTGAAGAGAGTCACTTGGTAGTGCGAATACCTTCACCAGAACACTACCAATTGGCATTTGCAGAACATTTTGATCCCTGAAGCTAATGGATTCATTTTCAGGTATAAATATGAATCGATATTTGTTGGCGAAATCAGTAAATAGTGCTGAATTAAGTGAGTATTGTAACCCTGGTGAGTTGGGGGAGGTGGTTGGGTCACTCGGGTTTTTGAATAAGCCATAATCAGAAAGTGTTTCACAATTCTGATCTGCTAAAGCCTTCCAATTAACAGAACTGGAAGGCGCGCACTCAGAT
>JBFEWA010000060.1:0-12009 GCA_041546605.1 Bermanella sp. | reverse complement strand
TTGGCGATATCTTCAGCACTTAAAATTAGCATTTGCGCCCGTGTCTGGCTAAACGTCACACTGGCTTGAGCGATATCCATGGATTGTCGCTGCTGCATGCCAATGGCCAGCATGGATATCAGCACAAAAATAAACAATACAGTGATGAGCGCGAGACCACTTTGTCGCTTATTGTTTGATAAACGCATAGCGCGGCACCTCATATAAACGATAAATCTCATTTAGTTCTTTAGTGGTAATCGTCACTTTAATTTGCGCCAGGTCAGGATCTAAGTTTGCTTGATAATAAGGACCAGGCCATGAATCCTGCCATTCATTTATTTTTTCTGTATTGCTCGGGTTAGTCCTGTCTAATAATTGCCCACGAAAACTAAATTGCACGGACTCCACACTATCCAATAGCACTTGAATAATGGGCTCTGAATTAGAGGCCAAATCCAAAACCGGCCAATAAAGACGCACAAAGCACTGCCCTTGCTGTTCGTTGTTTTCATCTACCGCGGCGTCTTTACAGTAGTCACTACCGTGACTGCGAACGGCGTAGGCAACGCGCTGCATATTTGAGCGCTTCACGTCAATGAGCCCACCCGGAACAGACGCCCAACCAGAATGGGTAAACTCAATTAAATAATCACCCTCTGTGATCACTTCATCTATGGTATTGCCATAAACATCTTTAGTTTTTCTGCCGGCCACTTGAAATAAATCGCGCTTAAGCCAGTAATCCATCTTTTGAATGAGCTTTAGTTGGTCGGCTCTTTTATCTGTGATGTTTTTTGTATTAGTCGTACTACTAAGCAACTGACTGGCACCTATGCCGATCCAAGCCGTAATGCTCACAGCCAGCAAAACCTCCAGTAATGTAAAACCTCTTTGGTTTGCTGTACTAATCATTTGCAATATACGCCACCAAGGTTTGCAGAGGGGATTCAGTGTCGGGTTTCAGTGCTACCGAGACTTCTACTTTTTTAACCTCTAAGGGAATAGGAATGGCACCAAATTTCTTCTGTGGCTTGGCAGTTACGGTTATTAGCCATTCTCTGTCGCCATATTTCAAATCTACTTTCCTATTTTTAACTTCTTCAAAGGCAATTGATCGCATTTCGATAATTTGATTCTCAGCAATCCAAGTAGCCAATAGTTTACGTTCTATATGAATTTGATTGTCCACGGTGATGGAGGCAGCTTGTGACAAAGTAGTGGCAATCAAAGCAAAGATAGTGAGCGCAATCATCACCTCAAGAAGCGTAAATCCTTTATTCTTCACGAATCACCTCTGAGAAAAAGCGCCCAAGTCCATCCCCTCTTACCTGTCCATAGGCATCTAATTCATCAATCACAATATTTAATTTGAGTTGAGATTGTTCCCCTGAAGCCAACACATAAATATTAGGGGAGATTTTTTCTTTGGAGTCCTTAAGTGCAAAAGGCAAGTTAATCACCTGCCCATCAATGGTTAATTCAAAAGACATGTTTTCTGGAAGCGTATAAGGCTTGACCTGTCTGCCTGTATATTCAAGCCATTGATATTGGGTCTTATTCAAACGTTTGGGGTCTAATGATTCGTTATTGTTTGGCTTGATTTCGTAAGAGTAAGGCTTGATTTCAGTTCGACTCATTAATAAGCCAATATTTTTATTTTGAAACAAGGCTTCGTCCGAGGCTGCACTTAAGACGAATTTTAAGCGCTGACTTTCATTTTTTAAGTCATCGTAACGCCCGTCATGACTGGTATTGATTGTGGCAATGGATACCACAGTGGCGATGATTGCCAAAACAACCAATATCTCAATCAGAGTAAAGCCGGCGTTACGATGTGTCATTTACTTAAAGATCGTTACTGCTAATATCAGCTGCGTCATCTTCGCCGCCTTCTTCACCATCTGCACCAAACGAAATGATTTCGTATTTATTACGGCTTTCAGATAGATATAGGTATGCATTACCCCAAGGATCCGTAGGCAGCTTTTTCATGTAACCGCCTGATTTGTAATTTTTTGGCTCTGGGGAGCCTGAAGGTTTATTGACCAGCGCTTCAAGACCCTGAGATGTGGACGGATAGCTAAAGTTATCCAGCTTATACATGTCTAAGGCTTGGCCAATGTTAGCAATCTCAGCTTTGGCTGTTTTAACACGGGCAGCACCTGCTTCACCAATAATGTTAGGGGCAACCATGGCAACCAAACCAGCCAGAATGGCCAGTACTACCATGATTTCAATAAGCGTAAAACCAGATTGTTTTTTCATTTTTCTTCCTTTTAATTATCCAATCATTTGATTCATATTTAAGATAGGCAGCATGATAGCAATAACAATTAGCACCACAACGCCACCCATCACTAACAGCATGATGGGCTCAAACATGCTTACGAGTGTTGTAATGGTATTTTGTAAGTCGTTTTCTTGATTCTTGGCGGTTCGCTCCAGCATGGAATCCAGCTCACCACTGGCCTCACCACTGGCAATCATATGCAGCATAAGCGGTGGAAAGACTTTGGTTTCTTGCAAGGCGCTGTGCAAGCTCCCTCCTTCTGTCACTTGCTGGCAAGCCACCTGTAGACGCTCTCTAATAATGAGATTTTCTACTACCTGCCCTGCGATTTTCATGGCTTCTACCAAGGGAACACCACTGGAATTCAAAATGGCCAGCGTGCTTATAAAGCGAGAAGTGTTAAAGCCTTTGATCATTTTTCCAAAAAATGGGGCATGCAAAAGCATTAAATGAAAACGCTCTTTAATATGCTCTTTCCTTAAAGCCACTTTAAAAGCAATGATCATTAATACAATGAGCAATCCCATTAAAATGCCATGGGCCTGTAAAAAGTCACTGGCAGAAATCATGGCTTGAGTAAGAGCTGGTAATTCCTGGCCGTTCTTAACAAACACCTCAACAATATCGGGTACTACATAGGTCAAAAGGCCCACTACAATACCAATCGCCACAAGACACAAAATAATGGGATAGACCGCAGCGAGCTTGATTTTCTGTTGGTTTACTTGGCTGTTTTCCATGTAATCAGCCAATCGATTCAACACAGTATCCAGGTGGCCCGCATGCTCACCGGCCGCAACGGTTGCGCGATACAAGGCAGGAAAAGCATAGGAAAATTCATTCAATGAATTGGCAAGGCTGTGTCCTTCCAACACCTTGGATCGAATTTCCAAGATCATGGATTGAATGCGTTTTTTTTCTGTTTGTTCTGCGGTTGCTTTTAAGGCTTCTTCAATGGGCAAACCAGCGCCAATCAAAGTGGAAAGTTGACGAGTCATTAAAGCCAAGTCGGCAGTCGCTATAGCGCGTTTAAATAGCTTAGCTAAAGGGTTTTCGATATTGCGAGATTCGGAAATATCAACGGAAACCGGCATCAGCTGCTTATCGCGTAGTTGCTGGCGAACCTGTCTAGGGCTATCGGCTTCAATAACCCCTTTAACCTGCTTGCCAGATACGTCTAATGCCTTGTATTGAAATGCTGCCATAGTTAAGCCTTGGTTACCCGCAACACTTCTTCTAGTGTGGTCTCGCCCTCGATGACTTTTTGTAGGCCGTCTTGCTGAATGCTCTTGCTTTGTGTGCGAGCATGTTTCACCAATTCAATCTCACCGGCGCCATTATGAATAAGGGTTTTAAGGTGGTCGTCCACCTCAATGATTTCGTAAATACCTCTACGGCCTTTGTAGCCACTACCGCCACACTCAGTGCAGCCCTTGGCGTGATAAATAGTGGTATGAGCTGAAGCATCAAAACCTAACAGCTCATTTTCAGCCTCATCGGCGGCATAGGGTTCTTTACACTCAGGGCAAAGCGTTCGCACAAGACGCTGAGCGACAACCCCCACCAAGCTAGACGCCAGCAAAAATGGCTCGATCCCCATATCTTGTAGGCGAGTTACAGCACCGACTGCCGTATTGGTATGTAAGGTCGATAACACTAAGTGACCAGTAAGAGAGGCTTGTACGGCAATCTCAACCGTTTCACGGTCACGAATTTCACCAATCATAACCACATCAGGGTCTTGTCGGAGAATGGCGCGAAGACCGCGGGCAAATGTCATATCAACCTTGGTGTTCACCTGGGTTTGACCAATACCAGGCAAGCTGTATTCGATAGGATCTTCAACGGTTAGGATATTTCGGGACCGGTCGTTTAGCTCACTTAAAGCCGCATATAAAGATGTCGTCTTACCTGAACCCGTTGGTCCTGTTACCAAGATAATGCCGTGGGGCTTATGGATAATGCTCAATAGGCGCTTTAGGTTATCTCCACGCATACCCAGCTGCGCTAAATTCAGGCGCCCCGCTTGTTTGTCGAGTAAGCGCATAACCACGCGCTCGCCGTGACTGGATGGCATGGTAGAAACACGCACATCCACTTCACGTCCTGCAATCCTTAAGGCGATACGACCATCTTGCGGGATGCGTTTTTCAGCAATATCCAGCTTGGACATAACCTTGATACGAGATACCAAAAGCGGCGCCAGCGCCCTTCTTGGCTCCAATACTTCTTGCAGTACCCCGTCCACACGAGAGCGAACCACTAAGCGTTTTTCAAAGGTTTCAATATGAATATCAGAGGCGTTGCGCTTTACTGCATCAGTCAATATGCCGTTAATTAAGCGCACTATTGGGGCGTCGTCTTCTTGCTCTAAAAGATCGGCAGTCTCTTGGATAGCATTTGCAAGGCTTGCAAGGTCTAAGTCGTCCCCTAGCTCTTCCATGGCCTCACGACTATCGGCGGATTCCTGATAAATACGAGCTAGCTGCAAGTCAAAATCATCATCACTGACCGCTTCAAATTTAATGGGCCCAGGCAATACACGTAAGCATTCCAAGAAGGCCTGATTCGGCGTTGAATCCTTGTGCCAAGCTAGATAGGTATTGTCACTTTGATTTTGAGCAACCAAACCATAACGCTTAGCAAAACCATAAGGTAAGCGCTCTGGTCGAATTTCAGTGTCGACTGCTTCCACTATTACTTCACTTATTATTATCAGGGCCTATATGACCGCTAGTGTACCGCCTAGTTTCATAGAATTGAAACCATGCATGACAAATTTGCGACCATAATAATACGGAAATGTGACAGATAAAAAAAAGCCTGGCATAAACCAGGCTTTTTCTTTGCTAAATGAGCAGCTTAAAGCTTGCTGTCTAGCTCAGGAATGGCTTCAAATAAGTCAGCCACTAGGCCGTAATCAGCCACTTGGAAGATAGGCGCTTCTTCGTCTTTGTTGATAGCAACAATAACTTTAGAGTCCTTCATACCTGCAAGGTGTTGGATGGCACCAGAGATACCAACAGCAACATATAGGTTTGGTGCAACAATTTTACCTGTTTGACCAACTTGCATGTCGTTAGGAACGAAGCCAGCATCAACCGCTGCACGAGATGCACCAACGCCTGCGCCGATTTTATCAGCAAGCTTGTATAGCATTTCGAAGTTATCGCCATTTTGCATGCCGCGACCACCAGAGATGATGATATCAGCTGCAGTTAACTCAGGACGATCAGACTTAGCTAGTTCTTCACCTACGAAAGTAGAGATGCCTTTATCTGCAACAGCAGAGCCGTTTTCGATAGAAGCAGAACCACCTTCAGCCGCTACAGGGTCGAAACCAGTAGCACGAACTGTGATTACTTTGATTGCATCAGAAGATTGAACTGTTGCTATGGCGTTGCCCGCGTAGATTGGGCGTGCAAATGTATCAGCAGATTCAACTTTTACGATCTCAGAGATCATATTCACATCTAAAAGCGCTGCAGTTCGTGGCAAGAAGTCTTTACCAGTAGTGGTGGCAGCAGCAAGGATGTGGCTGTAGCCTTTACCAAGCTCAGCTACTAGGTCACCCATAGGCTCACCTAGTTGTTGTGCGTAAGCCGCGTCATCTACTAGGATAACTTTGCTTACGCCTTCAGCTTTAGCAGCTGCATCTGCAGCAGCTTGACAGCCTTGGCCAGCTACAAGTACATCGATATCGCCGCCAATGGCTTTAGCCGCAGCGATCGTGTTTAAAGTCGCACCCTTCAGGGTAGCGTTATCGTGTTCAGCAACAACTAAAATACCCATTACAGCACCTTCGATTCTGTCTTAAGTTTTTCAACTAGTTCATCAACGCTTGCCACTTTAATACCAGCAGAACGTTCTGCAGGTGGCTCAACTTTAACTAGAGTTTGAGTAGACTTAATTTCAACACCAAGGTCAGCAGGCGTTAGCACGTCTAAAGGCTTACGCTTAGCTTTCATGATGTTTGGAAGAGACGCATAACGTGGCTCATTCAAACGCAAATCAGTAGTAACGATTGCAGGAAGAGTCAAACCAACGGTACGTAGACCGCCATCGATTTCACGAGTCACGTTTACTTTGTCGCCATCAACCGCTACTTCAGAGGCAAAAGTACCTTGAGGCATACCAGTTAATGCACCAAGCATTTGACCTGTTTGGTTGTTGTCGTTATCGATAGATTGCTTACCTAGAATAACTAGTTGAGGCTGTTCTTTTTCAACAACTGCTTTAAGTGCTTTAGCAACAGATAAAGACTCTAGTTTTTCTTCAGTTTCAATTAGGATGCCGCGATCAGCTCCTAATGCAAGAGCGGTACGAATTTGCTCTTGGGCAACTTTAGGACCAATGGAAACCACAACGATTTCAGAAGCAACACCTTTTTCTTTAAGGCGTACCGCTTCTTCTACTGCGATTTCACAAAATGGATTCATGGCCATCTTAACGTTGGTTAGGTCAACGTCAGAATTATCAGCCTTAACGCGCACTTTTACGTTGTAATCAATTACACGCTTAACAGCTACAAGAACCTTCATAGATTCCCCGTCAAGTTGAGTGGATTTAAATAAGCAGAACGATGAGAGCCAAAAAATACTTAACGACCGCCCGCTTTAACGGCGGAACATATTGCGCTCAATTCTCATTGAGGTCAATAAATCCCAAATAGGTCAGTAAATATCCAGTTCAACGCAAAATTCTACTTGGCTAAACATTTGTAAACTGAATTCTATTCAAACGCGCGTTTGAATGCTAGTCTGAATATGACGATTTACCGTTTAAATGTATTGAATACACAGTGTAGTCCGTTTTTTAACGTCATTATGATTTGGCCAAATTCAAGTAAATCAGTATACTACGCCGAATTTTTTGGCTGATTTGGCCGTATTTTAACCACAGCCTACATAAGAAATGGCTGAGTTAGCTTGAGATAACGAGGAGAGTTCTATGGAACGCGAAGCGATGGAATATGATGTCGTCATAGTTGGTGGCGGCCCGTCTGGTCTATCTACGGCCATTCGCTTAATGCAGCTTGCACAAGAAAAAGGCCAAGAGCTAAGCGTTTGCTTGGTTGAAAAAGCCGCTGAGGTTGGTGGTCACATTCTGTCTGGTGCCGTTATCGAAGATCGCGCGCTAGCTGAACTATTCCCAGATTACAAAGAAATGGGCGCTCCATTAAATACGCCTGTATTAAAAGATGAAGTTTACTTCCTAACCAGTCCTGAAAAAGGCATCAAAACGCCAAACTGGATGATTCCTAAACCTATGCACAATGACGGTAACTTTGTTGTAAGTCTTGGCAACGTGGTGCGTTGGTTAGGCGAGCAAGCAGAAAACTTAGGCGTTGAAATCTACCCTGGCTTTGCTGCTGCAGAATACATTGTTGAAGATGGTCAAGTGAAAGGTATCATCACTGGCGACATGGGCGTAAGCCATGATGGCGAACAAACCGAAAACTACATGCCAGGCATGGAGCTTCGCGGTAAATACACCATCTTCGCAGAAGGCTGTCGCGGTCACCTTGGTAAGCAATTGATCTCTGAGTTCAAGCTAGACGAAGGCAAAGATCCACAGCATTACGGTGTTGGCATCAAAGAGCTTTGGGATATCAACCCTGAGCTACACCAAGAAGGCCTTGTTATTCACGGTGCAGGCTGGCCTCTAAGCGAGTCTGGCTCTACTGGTGGTTTCTTCCTATACCACGCAGAAAACAACCAAGTGGTTGTAGGTTTGATCACAGATCTATCTTACTCAAACCCACACGTAAGCCCGTTCGATGAATTCCAACGCATGAAGCACCATCCAGTACTTAAAAAGTATCTTGAAGGTGGTAAGCGCGTTTCTTACGGTGCTCGTGCCATCGCCAAAGGCGGCCTAAACAGCCTACCTAAAATGACCTTCCCTGGTGGTTTGGTTGTGGGTTGTGATGCTGGTACTTTGAACTTCTCTAAGATCAAAGGCACGCACACTGCAATGAAGAGTGGTATCGTTGCTGCTGAGCAAATTATTGCTGCAATCGAAGCCGGTCGCGCCAATGATGAGCTAGTTGAATACGCTGCAGCCTTTGAAGCGTCTTGGGCGTATAAAGAGCTACACGAAAGCCGTAACTTCGGCCCAGCCATGCACAAATTCGGTACATTCGGTGGTGCTGCGTTCAACTACATCACGCACAACATCTTCCCTATTCCGGTGACACTGCATGACACCACTCCTGATTACGCAACTTTGAAGCCTGCGGCTGAGTCTAAGAAAATTGACTATCCTAAGCCAGACGGCGTTATCAGCTTTGCTAAACTGGATTCTGTATTCATTGGTAACGTAAACCATGCTGAAGATCAGCCATGCCACCTACGTTTAGCCGATGCTAGCATCCCATTAGAGAAAAACCTTCCTCTATACGACGAGCCTGCGCAGCGTTACTGCCCTGCTGGTGTATATGAAATCGTTGAGAACGAAGCGGGCGACAAGCGCTTCCAAATCAACTCTCAAAACTGTGTACACTGTAAGACTTGTGATATCAAAGACCCTGCCCAGAACATCACCTGGGTTACCCCAGAAGGTTCTGGTGGTCCGAACTATCCAAATATGTAATACACATACAATAAAAAAGGAGCCGCCAGGCTCCTTTTTTATGTCTTATTTTGTCCAATTTTCTACTTTTAATAACTGTTCATTATTTGTTCCCCGTGGAACATTATTTGATCAATCAGCCTCACCAATAGCAAATTCATTACCGCAACTCGATACATAGAATAGATTGTCTTTTAGAAACGCCATTTCCGCTAATTGATAGAAAACATTGCGACTTAAGCGCCCATACATGCCATTGCGCACCTGTACTTTTGGCGCCTCGTGGCCATCTATTAGCATAGGGTGATCCTGATCTAGCTCAAATTCATCACCGGTATTGGTTATCATTCTTATTTTTTGCTCTGGCAAGCCTGCTTGTAAAACCTCCATTAAAACAATAATGAAGGGTTCATCCTCAACCTGGATCTGCCATTTTTCAACGGGGGTTACGAGAAAATGATCATCGCCCTCTCGTTTCAAAATCGTACTAAACAAGCGAACTAATTTCTCACGCTTGATTTCATCCCCCTCATGCAGCCATGTTCCATCGCTGCAAATCTTCATATCCATCACCCCAGAGAGTGCCGGATTCCAAGACTCAATTGGCGGCAAAGAGTCTGGCATGTCTAGAAATTTGCCCAATTGACCACTTAACGTAGAGAGTTTCACCTATAGACCCCTTTGCCATTCTTGGCGTAGCTGTATCTTATTTGGCTGATACAATGCCGTATCAATTTGATCTAACAGAGCCTGCTTGTCTTTTCCTAGCGTGCCCTTTAGTGGCAAATAATTACTAGCATGATCACTGCGATAGATGGTGTTATTTAGCTCAAGGTGAGAGATAAAGTGCTTGAGCTCCAAAAACAATCCCGTTTGATCCATTAAAGACCACTCATCGTTAAAGCCCGCTTTTAAACGTTCTTCGCCCAAAGGAAAACTCACCACCAAGGTAGAAAGGTAGTCAGGCTGAGCCTCGTTCATTAACTTTGCGCTATTAATGGCGTGCTGCTCACTGAATTTCGGGCCACCCAATCCGTTTAAAATCATCACAGAGGATCGCAAGCCGGCTTGTTTTATTTTAAGTAATGCTTCTAGCTGGGTCTCGTAGGTTTCGCCCTTGCTCACCATTTCTAATACCTGGGTGTCACCGGACTCACAACCCACATACAAAATATCCAAGCCAAGACTCTTCAAACGAGCCAAATCTTCCACTGACTTTTTATATATATTGCGCGGCAGGCAGTAACTTGAAACCCGCTTAACCGACGGCAAATGCTGCTTAATCATGGTCAAAATGGCTTCCAATTTGCGCATAGGAAGCACCATGGCGTCGCCATCTGCTAGGAACACTTTATCAAACGGAATGCGTGAAGAGGCCGCCTTGAGGATATCCTGCTCAATCTCCTCTTCTTTTCTTGCGCGAAACTTCTTTTGCTCTTGGGTGTACATCTCGCAAAAAGTGCATTTATTCCAAGAGCAGCCATTGGTAACCTGCAAAATCAAGGAACGTGCTTCACTAGGGGGACGAAAAACTGGCTCAATATAGGACAACATACAAATACCTCTCTGAATTCCTGTATTTTCTCACGCCCGCCCTAGAAGCTCCAACTCCACTTAAAAATATCATGAAATAAAGCTGAGCTAATCCTGACTAAATGATAAAATCCGCCCTTCTGTTGCGGGGGTATTATGAGTCAATTTGTTTGTGGTCAACGTTGGATTAGCCTTGCTGAGCCCGAGCTAGGCTTAGGCATTGTCAGTGAATCAGTGGGACGCCGCGTCACCATCGAATTTCCATTGGCCGAAGATAGTCGTCTGTACTCTGTTGGCAACACCCCTCTTATTCGCTGCAAGTTCGAGCTACATGATCGCGTAAAGCTGGTTTCCGGTATTGAAGCAAACATTCTCGGCATCGAAGACAACGCCGGGGTTTTATCCTATCAAATCAGCGAGCACATCTGGGTAGAGGAAGAAGACATTTCACCTGATCAAGGCAAGGTTTCACCTATTGAGCGACTAAAGGCCGGCCAAATCGGCAGCTTCAAATGGAGCAATCTGTATCGCCGCCTAATAGAGGCCTACACAGATCAGCAAGGGCAAAAAAGTCACGGTTTTGTGGGGCCTAAAATCAATATCATCCCCCACCAGTTTGATGTAGCTCAACAAATACTCAACATGCCATTGCCTCGTGCATTACTTGCAGATGAGGTCGGGCTCGGTAAGACCATCGAAGCCGGCTTGGTTATTCATCAGTTAATTTCAACACAGCGAGCGCAGCGCATTTTAATTTCTGTGCCTTCGTCATTGGTGAATCAATGGCTTGTGGAAATGAAGCGTAAATTTAATCTAGATTGTACATTAATTGATGACGAGTTCTGTGCGGAGCAACAAGGGCAAAACCCGTTCAATCAAGTTCAAGTTGCCCTGTGCAATTTTGACTGGTTAAACCACAGCCAATATCTAGATCAAGCACTCAACACTAACTGGGATATGATGGTGATCGATGAAAGCCATCGATTGCAATGGGAATCAAAAGCGTATCAAGCGGCACTGGCTTTATCTAAAATCAGCGCAGGTGTTTTATTGTTAACTGCCACCCCAGAACAACTGGGCGTAGAGAGTCACTTTGCACGCTTACACCTACTCGATCCATTACGCTTCCCAAGTCTTGAACAATTTCTAGACGAAGAACAAAAATACGGCATTGTCAGTGAGATTGTAGAATCAATCGAAGTGAACGGTTTAGCATCAAGTCTTTCTTTGATTGAACAGCTTAACGATGCAAAATTAAACAACTACGTACAAGAAGTATTAGATAACGGGCTATCTGAAACACAGTTCACAGACTGGCTTGCCGATCGATATGGTACCGGCCGCATGGTGTATCGAAATACGCGTCGTAGTATTTCTGGCTTCCCTACTCGCCACAGTGAGTTTTATCACCTAAAAGAAGAGTCCACTTTGGACTGGTTGATCAGCTGGCTGCCCAGCCTTGGGGAGCAAAAAGTTTTAATCATTTGTCACTCAGCTGAGAGCGCACAATCCATCAGCGAAAACATCAATCAGCGAACACTCATCCAATCAGGCGCATTCCATGAACATTACTCTCTAATTGAGCGCGACCAAATTGCTGCGCGTTTTGTTGAAGAAGACGGCATTCAAGT
>JBFEWA010000189.1:0-6320 GCA_041546605.1 Bermanella sp. | reverse complement strand
TCACAGTTCCATGCCACCCAAACACACGGCTCTGGGTGTGATTGCTCAGGCCATGGTGGATTTAGAACAACACCCGTTCCCAGCTAACATGCAATACAGTCGACAACTGTTCGACACCATTGGCCCTGCCATGGGTGGAGTTGAAAAGGCCATTTTTGCCAATATGTGGCTGACGGAGCCGTTAGTGGAGCGCATATTATCTGGCTCGAAAACCACCAATGCGGCCGTGCGTACCACCACGGCTGTGACCATGGCGCAGGGTTCCAGTAAAGATAATGTGCTGCCCAGTGTTGCCCATGCTGTGGTGAACTTTCGCATCATGCCAGGGGAAAGTGGCGAGAGCGTGAAAGCTTATGTGGAAAGCATCATTGATAATCCGGAGATCAGCGTCACCATTGAAGGCGGTTTCAGCGGTGAACCGTCCGCTGTGTCTAAAAGCGATAACGACAGCTTTAACATGCTCAAAGCTGCTATCTATCGAGTGACACAAGATGACCAACTCATTGTGGCGCCTTATTTGGTAACTGGCGGTACCGATGCGAAGCATTACACAGGATTAAGCGACAGCATTTATCGTTTTGCTTTTAACCGCTTTACCCCTGAAACCTTAGAGCGCATGCATGGTATTAATGAGCAAATTAAGGTGGATGATTACGTGGATTTGGTGAAGTTTTTCCGTGAATTGATCTTAGGTGCCAATCAAAAATAAGCACTGCGTGTGTGAATGCCTATAAAAACCCGGACAGATTCCGGGTTTTTTTTATGGGTTTCATATTTGAAAGTTAGTGCATAATTACGCACTACACGATTCGTCAGGGATGAAAGCATGAAAATAAGGCCTTATAACGACAGCGATCAAGCCAGTATTTTTAAAATATATAATGCATCAAAGTTAGATGAACTCATAAACGAAGCGCAAACGTTCACCTTGCTTGCCTTAGAGCAGGATGCCAAACGCCAAGCGGCGTTAATGGCCGCGGATATTTATGTTATGGAAGATGACGGTCACGCCCATAAAACTGTGGTTGGATATATTGCCACCCACAAAAACGAGATTGTGGGATTTAATGTGCTGTCACAATATCGTGGCAAGGGTTTAGGTAAGCAGTTATTGCAACACGCGTTAAATTGGCTGCAAGGCGATGTGCACTTACAAGTTGTGAATTCTAATTCAGCGACTAAACACCTGTATGCAGGGTTTGGTTTTATAAAAACCGAGGAATACTGGGTTAATTATAATGGGCTGGATGTGCTGGTGGATAAAATGATTTTGAGCGGTCATAGGGTGAATGACGCTTGCTTTATACAATAAAGTAGGTAGCTTAAACACCAATCCATGGATAGGAGCGGAATGATGATTTCTCAAATTGAGCATCACGTAAAACAGCAAGAGTTCGATCAAGCCTTATCTCTTGTGCCCAGGCTGCATCATGTTTTTGCTGAAAATGCGGAGTTAACCCACGTCATTAAACAGTTACAGCAAGATTTAGTCGCACATCGCAGTGAATCATTGGATACGCTGCAATATATTAAAGATGTCATTATTGGCTAGTGATTTGAACTAACCACGCATACGCGTTTCTAATACGATCTATTTTGACGGTCGAGATACCTATGAAAACACTTCCTTTGCTAGGCATGAGCCTATGTTTAGCCGCCACATTCAGTTTTGCGCAAACCGTCAGCATTGCCCAATTTTCCCATGAAAATCTAGAAGATTGGCAAGCCAAATCCTTTGTGGGCCATACGCAATATGAAATTACAACCTTGGATGATCAAGCGGTATTGCATGCCAGCAGTGATCAGTCTGCATCTGGTCTTGCTAAAGAAATCAAAGTGGATTTAAAGCAAACCCCATATTTGAATTGGTCGTGGCGCATTGAGAATCGATTGCCAAACATGGATGAAACCACAAAAGCGGGGGATGATTATGCGGCTCGATTATACATAGTAAAAAGCGGTGGCTTTTTCATTTGGAAAACCAAGGCATTAAATTATGTCTGGTCCAGTAATCAAGAAAAAGGCGCAGTTTGGGATAATGCCTATGCAGGCAGCAATGCACGTATGTTGGCGTTGCGCGATGCAGCCGATGGCACTGGTCAGTGGGTGTCTGAAAAGCGCAATGTATTTGAAGATATGATTGCCTTATATGGGGATAAAGGCTCAGATGAGGCCAATGAAGAAGCGTATCGGTATATCGATGCGGTTGCCATTATGAGTGATACCGACGATAGTAAAGCACAGGCAAGGGCCTATTACGGCGATATTTATTTTTCAGCCCATTAATTACAGTTTTGAACTTGCGCCCCCGGAGGTGTTATGAAAACGGCATTAACGGCAAAAGAGATTATGACCAATCAGGTATTAATGGCCTATGAAGGTTGGTCCATTAAGCGTCTGAGTGAATTCTTTGTAAAAAACAAAATCAGTGGCGCCCCTGTAATTGCGAGCGATCATAGCTTAGTCGGCGTGGTGACCATCAGTGATATTCTGGCGTTTGAAAATCAAACCATTGCAGAAAAAGGCGCCATGCTGCAGCAAGTGTACGCTGAATTTGTGGGACAAACCTATGACGATGAAACCTTGCAGACCATGGTGCAAAAAGCCGATGAAAATTGCACGGTGAATCAAATCATGAGTGATTCTGTGGTACAGGTGGCGGCCAGTGCCAGTTTTCAAGAGGTGGCCTATGTGATGTTACAGCACGGCATTCGACGGGTGTTTGTCAGTGAACATGGCATTATTGTGGGTGTGATTAGCACGCACAATATTTTAAGCGCTGTGGCAAAATAAGCGGTAGGCTACCACTTGAATTGGCGCAGGCGATTATGGATGTTGGCTGTGGTGCTTTCAATTAAGCCATCCATTTCTTGTAGGTTTTCTAGTACGGATTTTTGTTTTTGCTGATGTTGCATCAAGGCTTGCAAACGATCACCTAACACTTGCAGTTGTGAATGTTCTTGCGCTTCTGTCTCTTTGCTTTCTTTTATTAAGCTTTCTAGCTGTTGGAAAATCTCCGCTACATTGTTAGCTAAATCTTCACTGCTGCTAATCAATGCATTGGCTTCTTGCATGGCCTTAACTGAACTTTGTGAGTCTTTATGCAACTGATCAATAACGGCTTTGATCTCTGTGGTGCTATTGTGGGTACGATTGGCAAGGGTGCGCACTTCATCGGCCACCACGGCAAAGCCGCGACCTTGCTCACCTGCGCGTGCGGCTTCAATGGCCGCGTTTAGTGCCAGCAAGTTGGTTTGATCCGCGATGCTGGCAATGGTATCCAAAGCAGACACGATATTGCTGCTGCTACTGGCTAAATTGTTCACTTGCTCACTGGCGTTATTGAGCACCTGACTCAGCTGTTGTACTTGCTGCTGATTATCGTTGAGCATCTTATGACTGCTTGCACTTAAGCTTTCAAAGGTTTTTATGTTCTCTGTCTGATCTTGCTGGGGTTGTATCTCGGTGCGTTCTGCGTTGCGTAATTCTGCTGCCAATACTTGCTGAATGTGTTGCTGCTCCATTTCCATGGTGTGCTGCAAATGCTGAGCTTCGTTCATATTCGCTTGGCGTTGGCTGTTGAGGTTTTGCACCGCTGTGGTGTCTTGCTCCAGCGCTTGCATGGGTTGTTTAATGGTTTGCACCAGGTGTTGCACTTGCTCGCCACTGAACCAAGGAGATTGTGCTTGGTGCTCGGGCGTATCGCTGGCGGCGGTGAGGGTGGAGAAGTCCAGCGCTTGCATGCGTTGTTGCCACTCTTGTTCCGATTGATGCTTGCGAGCTTGCTGTGCGCTGTGCTGTTGCTTAAGACGTTTCACCAGCACATTGGCAAACAAGATTGAAACCAGCAGCGACACGATGACGCCCACAATTAACCACATAAGCTGCTGTGATTGGCTGTCGCTTAAGACATCTTCGTTGGCCAAAGATAAATTCAAAGCGGTTGAATTGACGGCCACTTGATCCTCTAACAACAATTCACTGAGCAATAACCAATTCAGGCCGAATAACTTAATGGGCTGGTAAGCGAAGTAATGGTTTTGCCCAGAATCGTTTTGATCAATTTTAAAATGCTCACTGGGTTGGCTGCTGAGCCAATTGCTAAATTGCGTCTGTAGCTGGCTGGCTAAGGGGTGACTGCTCACCCAATAGGTTTGTTCTTGGTTGCTCATGAATATATGTGCGCGTTCAAATCCTTGCACTTGCAATAACGGCGCAAAGGCGTTTGCCGGTAAGCGAAAAATTAAAATGGCCTCAATGGTGTTGCGGGCAGGATCTTGGCTTGCAATGGGGGTGCTCATGAAGGCGCTCAATGCGTTATTGGCTGGGCCGTATTCACTGAACTCACTAAACAAGCTTTGTCCGGGTTTTAATTTCAATGCATGTTTATAACTGATGGCTAAGGGGGAGTTGGCCACGTCTTCGTGCCAAAGGTGGTTAGCGAAGTCTGCTTGTTTGCCCACACTGTAAAGTACATCGCCACTGGTGGCGTCCACTATGTATAAGTCTTCAAAGGCAAACTGTTCAATATAGTGGCGATAAATGGGGTGATACAAACCGTGCACTCGGCTATAGCTGGTATCGATGTCGCTTTCATTAAAGTTGCGCTTGAGAGGCTCTGAATTGTTGACTAAGAAATCATATTGCAGGGCTTGGCCTAATTCGTTGAGGTAGGCTTTTTCTTTTGGCCGTTGTGCATAATAGTCGGCCACGTCTTTGGCTGGATCTTGGCTAAAGGGTTCGCGCTCTGCCAAGTAACTGCGATAAGTGATGCGAAATGCCTGAGACGCCACTTGGCTCATGGTGGAATTGGCCAGGGTGATAAGTTGTTTATTCAGTTGTGTCAGGTAATTTTGAATCTGCTGCTGCTTTTGCGCCATAAGCTGATCAAGGCGCGAAATGATCATGGCATCTAACTTTTGTGAGTACTGTTTTGCCACCTGCTGTTGGTTGTCTTCAACCGCAGCCAATTGCAGGTTATTTTGGGCTTGGGCGTTTTGGTACAGGCTCCAACTGGCCACAGCTAATATCAACAGGCACAGCAACATGAGTGGCCAAAATACCACGTGACGGAGTTGCGCTGAGCTGAGTGACATCACTGTTTTCATGAAAACTTCCCTATCTCTATAAGTTATAGGCCATATCCGTTATTCCTAAAGGCATAAGTGGCTAATCTGTGCCAAAAAGAGTGGATTTCAGCTTAAAAAGTGAACTGTGCCAGCAGATTTGGTCGTAATGGCACAGATAGGCTAGGCAACTGGCAGTTGTGCCCATGGTGTTTCATTTTGGGCTTAGGCATAGTGACAGCACGTTTGTTTGGGGGAAGCAGAATGGTGAAAGCAGAGAATTTAGGTTGGGGTATTCATGTATTGGACACCGCCTACCAGCGTGAAGCCATGGCGGCGTGCTATGTGATGCAGCAAGATGGCGAAGTGGCCATTATCGAAACCGGCACTAAAGATACGGTACCGCTGATTTTTGAATTCTTAGAGGAACAAGGCATTGCCACTTCTGCTATTAAATATGTGATGCCCACCCATGTGCATTTGGATCACGCAGGTGGCGCAGGATTGCTCATGCAGGCTTTGCCTCATGCCCAGCTGGTGGTACATCCACAAGGGGCGCGCCATATGATTGACCCTAGTAAGTTACAAGCTGGGGCCGCGGCTGTGTATGGTGAAGCCATGTTCCAATCCGTGTATGGGGATTTGCTGCCGATTGATCCTGCGCAAGTCTTGGTGGTTGAAGATGGGGATACCTTAAAGCTGGGTTCACGTACCCTTACTTTTTTGGACACCCCTGGCCATGCCCGTCACCATTATTGTGTGTTTGATGATGTCAGTGAGGGCTTTTTCACTGGGGATACCTTTGGCTTGGCCTATCAAGAACTGACTACGGACAATGGCCCGTTTATTTTCCCTACCACGACACCTGTGCAGTTTGATCCAGAGGCGTTAAAAGCTTCTATTAAGCGCTTATTAAGCTACGAGCCAAAGCGCATGTTTTTAACCCACTTTAGCATGGTGGAAGATGTGCAAGAGTTGGGTAAGCGCTTATTGTTTTTGGTGGATGAGTTTGTGCGTATTGCCCATGAGGTAAAAGCTCAGATCCCCGCAGATCAATGGTTGAACGAACTGAATAGCCGCATCTTAAGTTATTTAATGAATGATTTGAGTCAGCATGAAACCGGTATGACATCCGCGCAATATGCTCAGGTCATTGCCAGTGATGTGTTGCTCAATGCCCAAGGCATTGAAGTATGGCTGCACAAGCAAAACCAGGCTTGAGGTTACGGTGTGTTACACAAAGTCAAATCCCTG
>JBFEWA010000220.1:0-5659 GCA_041546605.1 Bermanella sp. | reverse complement strand
GGGCGGTTTAATTGCCCAGTTGCGGTAATTAAAAATTGCGCTTGAATACAATTACCGTCTTGGTCGGTGATGGTCCAAAGGTGTTTGTCTTCATCAAAGGCTGCGCTTTTTACCATTTTATTGAAACGGATGTGAGGCATTAGCTGGAATTGATTCACGCAATCTTTTTGATAGGCGTGGATTTCTGCTTGTGGCGCAAACTTGTGACTCCAATCTGCCTTGGGGGCAAATGAATAGGAGTACAGGTGTGATGGCACATCGCAGGCGGCACCTGGGTAGGTGTTATCACGCCAGCACCCACCGAGATCGCCGGCTTTTTCCCATATCTGGAAATCCATTTCATTGGTTTGCTTTAGGCGAATGCCCATGCCAATGCCGCCAAAACCAGCGCCAATGATGAGATAGCGAATCTTTTCCATACTCTGGTGCCTTGTATTTATGTTATGGCTTTACTGTACGTCTCTCTGTTGGAAAGGGCTATGTCATAATCAGACTTTAATGAGCAGTGCCTTAGTTCTATCAGGGATTGGATAGCTGGCGTTGAGTATTTGGGCGCAGATTATTGAAGGAAAAGAAGTTTTGGCGAATAAAGATTGAGCAATTTTATCTAATATTTAGCCTTAACCTGAATATCACTCATGTTGGCCTTGAGTGCTCATCGCTTTCTGTGGGTCTAGTACTTCGCTATAATTCGCGCCATTTTGATATATTTAGGTGTGCTAATGGCTGGTTCAGTGGTTCAAGAACTCAAATCCATACTCGAAAAACGTATCATGGTGCTTGATGGCGCCATGGGTACCTCTATTCAGGGTTATAAATTAGACGAAGCAGATTTTCGCAAAGGCCATTTTGAGGATCATCCAAGCCCTTTAAAAGGCAATAACGACCTTTTGTCCATTACGCGCCCAGACATCATTGAAGAGATTCATGATAGCTATTTCGCCATCGGTGCTGACTTTGCCTCCACCAATGCATTTAGCGGTACCACCATTGCGCAAGCGGATTACAACCTAGAAAACGCCGTTTATCAGATCAACTACGAGTCTGCCCAATGCGCACGTCGCTCAGCAGATCGTTGGACTGCTAAAACCCCAGACCAGCCGCGTTATGTGGTGGGCTGTCTTGGCCCCACTAACCGTACAGCGTCGATTTCTCCGGATGTGAATGACCCAGGTAAGCGTCTGGTGACCTTTGATGAGTTGGTGACAGCCTATCGTCAAGCGGCAGATGCATTAATTGATGGTGGCACTGACATCATCATGATTGAAACCGTGTTCGATACCTTAAACGCCAAAGCCGCTCTGTTCGCTGTTATTCAAATGAAAGAAGAGCGTCAGCTGGATACCCCTGTGATGATCTCCGGCACCATTACCGATGCCAGTGGACGTACACTGTCTGGTCAAACCGCAGAAGCATTTTGGATTTCTTTGATGCACGGCGAATTAATGAGCATTGGTTTGAATTGCGCGTTAGGTGCAAAAGACATGCTGCCGCACATTAAATTATTAGATAAAAATGCCACCTGTTTGATTTCGGCTCACCCAAATGCTGGCTTGCCTAATGAATTTGGTGAGTATGATGAAACCCCAGAACAAATGGCGGAACAAGTGCGTCCATTCTTAAGCGAAGGTCACGTAAATATTATTGGTGGTTGTTGTGGTACTACGCCAGCGCATATTGCGGCGTTAAAGCAATTGGCTGATGAATATTCACCGCGTGCGATTCCTGAAAACTTCCACGCGCTTGATGCTACACCAAAGGGAGATAAATAATGCGTTACTCTCATGATAATGTGCCAGATATGGTGTTGAGTGGTTTAGAGCCATTAGTGGTTAATAAAACCACGGGTTTCGTAAACGTAGGTGAGCGTTCTAACGTCACCGGTTCGCGTAAATTTGCTCGTTTAATTCAAGAAGAAAATTACGAAGAAGCCATTGATATTGCCCGTGCTCAAGTAGAAGACGGTGCGCAAATCATCGATATCAATATGGATGACGCCATGCTTGATGGCGTGGCTGCCATGAAGCGTTATTTGAACTTGCTAGCCGCTGAGCCTGATGTAGCTCGCGTGCCTTTTATGATCGACTCTTCAAAGTGGGAGATCATCGAAGAAGGCCTTAAATGTGTGCAAGGCAAGGCCATCGTAAACTCCATCTCTTTGAAAGAAGGGGAAGAGAAATTCAAAGAACAAGCTAAGCGCATCAATATGTATGGCGCGGCAGTTGTGGTGATGGCGTTTGATGAAAAAGGCCAAGCAGATACGTATGAGCGCCGTATTGAAATTTGTAAGCGCTCTTACGACATCTTAGTGGATGAATGTAATTTCCCGCCGCAAGATATTGTGTTCGATCCAAATATCTTCCCAGTAGCAACGGGTATTCCTGAACACGATAACTACTGTGTGGATTTCTTTGCCGCTACAAAATGGATTAAAGAAAATCTACCTGGTGCCAAGGTGTCTGGTGGTGTTTCTAATATGTCGTTCTCGTTCCGTGGTAATGATATTGTGCGTGAAGCCATGCACTCGGTGTTTTTGTATCACGCCATTAAAGACGGCATGGACATGGGTATCGTAAATGCTGGCATGTTGACCATTTATGATGACATTCCAAAAGACTTATTAGAGCGCGTTGAAGATGTAGTATTAAATCGACGTGAAGATGCGGCAGAGCGTTTGGTTGACTTTGCCGAAGGCCTAAAAGGTCAGAGCATCGAAGAAAAAGAAAACGACAAGCTAAAATGGCGTGAAGGTACGTTACAAGAGCGCATTACCCATGCGCTTGTGAAAGGTATTACAGAGTTCATCGAAGACGATGCCGAAGAAGCTCGCCAACAAGCGAATAAGCCGATCGAAGTGATCGAGGGCCCACTAATGGTGGGTATGAACGTGGTAGGTGACCTATTTGGTGCCGGTAAAATGTTCTTACCTCAGGTGGTGAAAAGTGCCCGTGTAATGAAAAAAGCCGTTGCTTATTTATTACCGTATATCGAAGAAGAAAAATTAAGGTCTGGCAACCAAAGTCAAAACAATGGTGTGATTATCATGGCCACCGTAAAAGGGGATGTGCATGATATCGGTAAGAACATTGTGGGCGTGGTATTAAGCTGTAATAACTACGAAGTGATTGACTTGGGCGTTATGGTGCCACCTGAAGATATTCTGGACGCCGCTGAAAAGCACAACGCTGACATCATTGGTTTGTCTGGTTTGATTACACCGTCTCTGGATGAAATGGTAACCATCGCACAAATGATGCAACAACGAGGCATGACACAACCATTGTTAATTGGTGGTGCTACCACCTCTAAAGTGCATACTGCGGTGAAGATCGAACCTGAATATGATGGTGTGACGGCTCACGTTTTAGATGCGTCTAAATCTGTACCTGTGGCCAGCGCTTTATTGAGTAAAACCGAAAACACGTTTATTCAAGAGTTGCGTGATGAATATCAAGCGGCTCGTGATAAAAATGCGAAAAAGCGCGGGCAAAAAGCCTTCGCTGCATTGGATTTGATTCGTGCAAACACCAGTGGTTTAGATTGGAAAGCCTATGAGCCGGTTGCGCCTAAGCAACTAGGTAATCAAACCATTCGTGACTATCCATTAGAGAAAATTCGTGAGCACTTTGACTGGACACCTTTCTTTATCACTTGGGAGTTACACGGTAAGTACCCAGGTATTTTAGAGGATAAAGTAGTGGGTGAAGAAGCCACTAAACTGTTTAACGATGCCAATGCCATGTTGGATCAAATCATCGCGGATAAGTCTTTGCAGTGTCATGCTGTGTTTGGTTTGTACCCAGCATCCGGTGTGGCAGGGGATGATACAGAAATTTACAGTGATGAAACGCGCACAGAGGTGAAAGCTAAGTTGCATCATTTACGTCAGCAAACGGCCCGTCCTGCTGAGCGCCCCTATCGCTCATTAGCCGATTTTGTTGCACCAAAAGAATCCGGTGTGAAGGATTACATGGGTGCGTTTGTGGTGACGTGCCAAGGGGCGGATGCCTTAGCGAAAACCTATGAAGATAAGCTGGATGACTACAATGCCATTATGGTGAAAGCGCTGGCGGATCGTTTTGCGGAAACCTTCGCTGAAGTATTGCATCAAGAAGTACGTAAAGACTACTGGGGTTACGCGGCCTCAGAAAACTTTACTAATGACGAATTGATAGCCGAGAAATACCAAGGGATTCGTCCTGCGCCGGGTTATCCTGCATGTCCTGAGCACAGTGAGAAAACCACTTTATTTAATTTGCTCGATGCCACCAAAGAGATTGATTGCGAGTTGACGGATAGCTTTGCAATGTATCCTGCTTCATCTGTGAGTGGTTGGTATTTTGCTCATCCTGATGCGCGTTACTTTGCCCTTGGTAAAATCGATAAAGATCAAGTAGAAGAGTACGCAGCTAAAAAAGGCTGGGATTTAAAAACCGCAGAACGTTGGTTACGTCCAACGTTGGGTTATGACGAGTAAATAACACTCAAGTAAACCAATTGCTAAAATAAAAAAAGGTTGGCCATTGGCCAACCTTTTTTATTGCTTGAATAAAGCGCTGAGAAATTTATTTAAAATTTCGCTGCAACTTTAACACTGCCATTGGCTGAGCCCGCAGGTACAAATCCAATTAGATTTGGATTGGCAGAAATAAGTTGAAGCATTTCTGCTGTGCTATCCACTTGGCGTGGCGGGGTGCCTTTACCGGTGAATACCATCTTGGCCCAATAAGCTTTTAACTGCTTAGGGGTTTTTGAAAGTACTTTTTCGGTAAACTCGGTCTCTTCTGGGCTGCCTTCTTTTGCGCTAATGGCAACGGCTTCACCGCCACCAGGAAAGGCACGGGTTTTCCCTAAAAAAATACGCTGAATGGAATCTAAATCCAATGCGGCTCCATTGGATGGATGTACGATGACCTCGACCTCTGCTGATGCAAATGCTGGCAGCATGAATGAAGAGACAAGAATAAATGAGCTAATTAATCGTTTCATGACTCTTCCTCCTAAAACATGGTTTCAACAGCGATTCGTAACAGAAGCGCTTTTTGTTCGGATTTAGTATCAGTTGCTGCTGCTGCAATTGATTGATAACGATCTTCTGTGTAAGTGCTAAGATCAACTTTTACTGCAGAACTGACTCCAATATCTTTACGTGCACCCAGTGTGATTGTATTGGATGTGCCTTCACTCGAACGATTGCCTAGGCTTGCAGCTGCATTGTTTAGCGTTGCACCTCCTAGGCCTGCCTGTGAAACATTACCGCCATCGAAAGTTTTACCTTCAGATTCAGTCATTTCATAAGTTACATGGTATGTCATTTCACCCATGTTATAAGTCGCGCCGAAATAAGACCCTACAGAGTCTTGAATGATCGAATCATCCACTATCACCTGTGATGCTTCTGCAAACACGCCTACAGAGCCAAATGATCCTTTGTAACCAATACCCACAAAGCTGCCTTTATCGCCATCTATAAGTACATCCCGAGGGTTGCTAGCGAAGCCAGAAAGTGTATCTGCACTTGCGGAATCAATATAGGTATCTGCTTGTGCATAGGCTACATAGAATTCATGGTCACCCATGGTGGCACTGTAGTTAATGGCAATGAGGTTTTCTAGGTTGCCAGGGGCTGGTTGTCCGCCAACCGTAAGGGTACCTTGAT
>JBFEWA010000453.1:0-2153 GCA_041546605.1 Bermanella sp. | reverse complement strand
GCATGCGAAGTAACCTTGCAGCCTTTGGATCGTTACCCAGGTTTAGACGCGGCGATTTTATTCAGTGATATTTTGACCATTCCGGATGCCATGAACCTAGGTTTGTATTTTGAAACCGGTGAAGGGCCAAAATTCAAAAAGATCGTGCGCACCGAGGCGGATGTTGCGGCGCTGCCTATCGTCAATACTGCCAGTGATTTGTCCTATGTGACCAAAGCCGTATCGACGATTCGTCATGAATTAAATGGTCGTGTGCCGTTAATCGGTTTTTCCGGTTCTCCATGGACCTTGGCTACTTACATGGTCGAAGGCGGCAGCAGTAAAGATTTTCGTCATGTGAAAGCCATGATGTACAACCAGCCAGAAGTCATGCATGAGTTGTTGAATAAACTGGCCTTGTCTGTGATTGATTATCTGAATGCGCAAATTAAGGCTGGCGCGCAAGCGGTGCAAATTTTTGATACTTGGGGCGGCGTGCTAAGTCATGCGGCTTACCAAGAGTTTTCGCTTAAATACATGCAGAAGATTGTGGACGGATTAATCCGTGAGCATGAAGGACGTAAAGTACCGGTTATTTTATTCACCAAGGGCGCAGGCCAGTGGCTGGAAATGATGGCGGATACAGGTTGTGATGCATTAGGTCTAGATTGGACAACAGATATTGGCAATGCCCGTCGTCGTGTGGGCGACCAAGTGACGTTGCAAGGAAATATGGACCCGAATGTGCTGTACGCCAAGCCTGAGCGTATTCGTGAAGAAGTGGCGAATATCCTAGCCGCTTATGGCGAAGGTACCGGCCATGTGTTTAACCTTGGTCATGGTATTCACCAGTTTGTGGATCCAGAACACGCCAAAGCGTTTATTGAAGCGGTGGTGGAATTAAGCCCGGCTTACCATAAATAAAAGATCCATAGGCTGATCTCTAAAGACGGTGTTAAGCTTATGTTTAACGCCGTTTTTTTATGGGCGCTAAATGTCCAGTTTTAATTGAACTATAGGGACATTTCGGCATACTAATACGCAATACTTGCTACTAGGAATCAAGCATGCTCGAGTCGTTACGTCGATTTATGAAAATGGATGCCGCCAGTGGGCTGCTATTAATGACAGCAGCCGCCTTAGCGCTAATCGTCGCAAATTCCCCCCTAAGCTGGCTCTATGAGCAGTTACTTACCACCAAACTCACCGTTGCTGTTGAAGCCTTTGCTATCAGTAAGCCTTTACTGTTATGGATCAATGATGGCTTGATGGCCGTTTTCTTTTTACACGTAGGCCTTGAGCTTAAGCGTGAAGCCATCGTCGGCGACCTGAATAGCCCTCAAAAAGTGGCGCTACCGGCATTGGCTGCTATCGGTGGCATGGTGGCCCCGGCTGGCATTTATGCGTATTTGAACTGGGGTAATGAGCTGGCCATTCAAGGTTGGGCCATTCCTATGGCAACCGATATTGCTTTTGCACTCGGTATTGTGGTGTTGCTGGGTCAGCGAGTGCCTGCTGCGCTAAAAGTGTTTTTAGTGAGCTTGGCAATATTTGATGATTTGGGTGCCATTATTGTGATCGCTCTGTTTTATACCGAACAGCTATCCATATTGGCCCTGTCTGTGACGGCCGTGTGTATCGCCATTTTGTTTATTATGAATCGCTCAGGCGTGGTGAGTAAGTTCGCTTACGTCTTCATCGGCGCCATCATGTGGGTTGCGCTATTAAAGTCTGGCGTACATGCCACATTAGCCGGTGTAGTGTTGGCGTTATTTATTCCTATGAAGGGTGTGGATTGGGATGGTCAAGCCACGCGTCCTTTGCATGAGTTAGAACATGACCTACATGGATCCGTTAACTTTTTAATTTTACCCATTTTTGCGTTCGCCAACGCGGGCTTGTCATTAGGTAACTTGAGCGTTTCCGATTTAACCCACAGCATTCCTTTGGGCATCGTGCTTGGCTTGTTCCTAGGTAAGCAGTTAGGTGTCATGAGTATGGTGTATTTGGGTGTGAAATTGAAGCTCGGGGCACTGCCAAAAGGCGTGGGCTGGTCGCAGGTTTACGGCATTGCGGTATTGAGCGGTGTAGGCTTTACCATGAGTTTATTCATTGGTGGTCTCGCGTTTGATCAAACTGGCCAAGATAACTTTGATCAGGATCGTCTTGGCATC
>JBFEWA010000039.1:0-14172 GCA_041546605.1 Bermanella sp. | reverse complement strand
TCTAATTGCGCTTGGCTTAAGCCTGCATATTTATTGTTATCGCTCATAACGTCCTCAAGAATGTGGAGCGGTGCCCCAAAGCTTATTCGTTGAGGTAATTATTGATCTTGCACTTACTTAAATAAATTCTAAATTTTTAAAGTTAAGTTAATTATTTACTTAACTATCAAGATAACCAACAATATAACTAGTTGAATAACCTCAAATTATTAGAAATATGAGCAATAACAAGAACTTACTGCCCAGACAACTGGGCGACGCCCATATTCGGCTGCTGCGCATCTATAAAGTGGTGGTGGAAGCCGGCGGCTTTGCCCCTGCCGAGGTAGAACTCAACATCAGCCGCCCTGCCATCAGCTTGGCCATTAGCGAGTTGGAATCCCTACTGAATATGAAGTTGTGCCTACGGGGGCGCTCTGGGTTCTCGGTGACGGAACAAGGTACTCAGGTGTATCAGGCCACTCTGCAACTGCTGGCCAGCCTTGAGATGTTTAAATCCCAGATCAATGCCATCAACACCGACTTGGTGGGGGATTTAAATATCGGCATCACTGATAACATGGTGACCATCCCGCAAATGCGCATCACCAAGGCTTTTAGCACCTTAAAACACCGCGCCCCTCAAGTGGTGATCAATATCCGCATGATGCCCCCTAACGAAATTGAAACCTCGGTATTGGATGGCCACCTGCACATTGGTGTGGTGCCGGACTTGCGCACCCTGCCCGGTTTGAATTACTTGCCTTTGTATAAAGAGAAATCATTACTGTATTGTTCTGATCAACACCCATTGTTTGATCAAGAGCTGGAACACATCAGTGACCAAGCCCTTGGACAATACGATGCCGTACTGCCCAACTACCCGCAACCGGCAGACATTAAGCAACAGCAAAAGATGTTAAAAGTCAGCGCCACCAGCAGTGACCGTGAAGGCATCGCATTTTTGATTCTCACCGGACGCTTTGTAGGCTTTTTACCCACGCACTTTGCCGAGCGCTGGGTGGCGCAAGATAAACTGCGCCCCATTGGCGAACACAGCCGCTTTTTCCATACGCACTTTTCGGCCATCACCCGCAAAGGCAACATGAATAATTTAATTTTGGATGCGTATTTAGAAGAGCTACAAAAAGCCAACTAAGGGATTAACGGGCCTTATTTTTCACTTTATGGGCTGATTTCATGAATCTGTGTGGAAAATGGCGTTAAGAATCAACTACCTACCAAGTGATATAGACACCCAAAGTCGATCACAGCAAGATGACCTCATAATAAATCCATGCCGTAAGCCATGATTATGGGCTTTTCACTCAGGGCCAGTAGGCACTACACTTGAGTCACACAGACGGCGAAATGCACGCAACATTGCAGCGAGAAAGACTATGTCAGACGTAAAAAGCATTAACTGGGAAGCGCTTGCGAAAGAGACCCAATACCCAAACCAAGCCATCATCAATGGTAAAAACGTCAATGCCCTAAGCGGTAAGACCGAAGCCACCATTAACCCAGCCAACGGCCAAGTGATCACAGATGTAGCAGATTGTGGCCCAGAAGACGCCGACATTGCGGTTAAAAACGCCCGTGAAACCTTTGAAAGTGGCGTATGGTCACAAATGGCACCACGGGATCGTAAAAACATCCTATTGCGTTGGGCCGACCTTATCGAAGAGCACCATGCTGAAATTGCCTTGCTAGAAAGTTTGGATGCCGGTAAGCCAATCAGCGATACCTTTGATATTGACGTGCCAAGCGCATTAAACACCATTCGTTGGACGGCAGAAGCCACCGATAAAGTGTACGAAGAAATCGCCCCGACCCCACATAACACCATCGCCCTGATTGAGCGTTTACCATTGGGTGTGGTGCTGGCTATCGTGCCTTGGAACTTCCCACTTTCCACCACCGCTTGGAAGCTAGCACCTGCTCTTGCTACCGGTAACTCTGTGATCCTAAAGCCCGATCCAAAAACACCCATGACGGCGTTGCGCATTGCGCAATTGGCCACTGAAGCCGGTTTACCGGATGGCGTACTTAACGTATTACCAGGTGACGGTATTAACCTAGGTAAGCACCTTTCATTGCACCCTGACATTGATGGCCAGACCTTCACAGGCTCCACCAATGTGGGCAAGTTACTGATGCAATACGCAGGTGAATCCAACCTGAAACGTACCTTCCTAGAATTAGGCGGTAAGAGCGCCAACATCGTCTTCGCCGATGCTGACTTAGACGCCGCTGCTGAAATGGCCGCTGTAGGTGGTTTTTACAACTGTGGTCAAACCTGTACGGCGGGTACGCGCCTATTAATTCAAGAAAGCATCTACGATGAATTCTTGGCCAAAGTGATTGAGCACGCGAAGACTTGGAAAGAAGGCAACCCACTGGATCTAAATAACCGCATGGGCGCCATCATCAACCCAAGCCAGCTAGAAAACATCCAACGTTATGTGCAAATCGGCCAAGACGAAGGTGCTCGCTTAGTACTGGGCGGTAAAGTGACGCAACGTGAAACCGGTGGCTACTACCATGAGCCCACCATTTTCGCTGACGTGGACAACAGCATGCGCATCGCCCAAGAAGAAATCTTTGGCCCTGTGATGTCTGTGATTAAATTCAAAGACGCTGAAGACGCTATCCGCATCGCCAACGATTCACCATACGGCCTAGCCGGCGCAGTATGGAGCCAAAACATCAACACGGCGTTGAAAGTAGCCAAAGGCGTACGCACCGGCACCATGGGTGTGAACAACTACTTTGGTGGTGACATTACAGTGCCGTTTGGTGGGTTTAAAGAGTCAGGTAATGGTCGTGATAAATCCCTTCACGCCATGGACGATTACACTGAGCTGAAAACCACTTGGATTGAATTAAACTAATTCAGTTTGCTCCCAATAAAAAAGGCGCTTTTAGCGCCTTTTTTATTGCTCATTCATTAGATATGCCGCCTCTTGCGCAAGGCTTATCAATCTCTATTTAGCCAATATCAGCCACTCTCGCCTCTAAGAACATTAGTACTATTAAACCAAATCCACATTGCAGTTAAAGCTGGGCTGTCTAAGCTTAAATAGGTAAGGACACCACGGACTCCGGAATGAAAAGCTTAACTGCTCGCGTCATCATTTTATCTAGCATCCCTCTTGCTCTCTTTTTAGTTGCAATGGGCATCATTTTGTTCGATATCCAGCAGCTATCCGGTGAGTTCACATCTCAACAAACGCAATCGGTCGCCAACACAAATAATTTAAACAGTCAGCAGCAGGCTCTGGTGCAACAAACTCGAGCCTTAGAAGGCCTGAGCAAGGCGCAGCAACTACAAACCCTATACACAGAAATCATCTATTGGAATTTTGATGCCATTCAGCAAGTGGACGAAGACAGCCTAGAAAACGGCCTTAACAGCATCAAGGACTTTCAGGGCGTCATTGACGAGATTGCTCAAGAGTACCCATCTCAAGCGGAGTTAATGAATAAACTGACCCGTGAGATCAAAGACTTCAATGCCTTTATTAATGCCTCTTACAAGTTTTACAACGAAGAGAATGAATACATCGGCAGCATGCAATTTACCCAGGCCAGTATCAAAGCACAGAACATATCAGCCACCTTAAAACAAATTGGCGATGTGTTTAATGAACAGCTCAACACATCCAAGCAAGGGGTAGAAGCCCAGACTCAACCACTAAAAGACAGCGCTAAACGACTAGAAGCCTCAGCCCAAGAAAGCCTTGATTACATTACCAACCTGATTCAACTGGGTTTAATCATCATGGCTGTGGTGAGTATTTTGGTGGTGGTCTTCATCTTCAATTTGATAAAAACCATTAACACTCCTGTTAAAGGCGTCCGTAACAAATTACAACGGATCGCCAAAAATAGTGACTTAACCAGCTCAATTCCTGGATATGGGTTAAGTGAATTCGAAAGTATCGGCGAAGCAATTAACACACTCTTCATTACTTTTAATCAAACCCTACAACTGATTAAAAGCAGTGTTTTTAACCTTGGTCAGCAATCCAGTCAAACCCAACAATTATTTGAAACAGTGAATAACAATCTCAATCACTCCGCCAATGTAATAGACTCTGTGGCCGACGAGTTACACCAGCAAAACAAGGACTTTAAAACCACCACAGATCAGGTGAAAGAAGCCAGCAATCTTGCAGGTCATGGTTATCAAAATGGTTTAAGTACCGTTAACTTACTCAAACAAACCAACCAAGAAATGACCAAATTGGATGGCCTCATCGAAAACAGTAACACCAGCCTCAACAAACTGAATGATGATGTCGCTTCTATTAACACAATTCTCGATGTGATCCGCGCCATTGCCGAACAAACCAATTTACTGGCTCTAAATGCTGCCATCGAAGCCGCACGCGCCGGCGAACAAGGCCGCGGCTTTGCAGTGGTCGCCGACGAGGTACGTAACCTTGCCAATCGCACGGGCGATGCCATTAGCGAAGTAGAGGGCATGATTCAAAACGTAGTGGACGGTGGGTCGGCTGTGGCGTCCACTTTAAGTGGCATTTCTCAAGCAGGAGAAGAATTCCGTTCGGCCTTTGAAAAAGGCTTTAAGCAAGTAGAAGAGCTATCACTAGACTTTGAGAAAATTGAATACGCATTGAACAGTGCAGTTGATCTAGTTGAACAGCAATCCCAACGCTTAAATGATTCCGACAAAAACCTGAATGACGTGAAAGTGTCCACCCAGCAATCTCAACAGAACATTGGCAATGCCCTATCCTCCATTGAACGAATTAACCAAACCACAGCCACACTCGACAGCCAAGTGGAGACCTTCAAAACCCAAGAGGTCGATACCAAGACAACCTCCTGACCCTCTCTTTGACGACGGCCCATTTCACCACAGGATTTTATCCCTCGGCCAAGGGCCGTTGCTTGTATTCACGCCCCAATTATGTATTATGCTTGCCTTGATTTTTGGCAGCCTCTCGGTAAGCCCCCTTAAATAAAGGGTCCTGGCCTACTCGCTGCCTTTTTGCGTTTAGGCTGCTGGGGAATGAAATGCAACCTATCATGAACACCTACGGACGTTTATCCGCCACCTTCACCCATGGTAAAGGGGCTTACGTCTACGACGCTGATAACAAAGCTTATTTAGATGCATTAAGCGGCATCGCCGTGTGCGGTCTTGGTCACGGCCACCCTGCCATCACCCACGCCATTTGCGCGCAAGCGGAAAACCTGGTTCATACCTCCAACCTATACGGTATTGGCCGACAACAAGAGCTTGCCGAAAAGCTTACCGCCATCAGCGGCATGGATAACGTGTTCTTTAGCAATTCAGGTGCTGAAGCCAACGAAGCGGCCATTAAAATTGCCCGTAAATATGGCCACGAAAAAGGCATCGAACTACCGACTATCTTGGTTATGGAAAACGCATTCCATGGTCGTACGTTAGCCACCCTAACGGCAACCGCTAATAAAGCGGCGCAAGCGGGTTTTGGCCCATTGTTAGATGGCTTTCAACGTATCCCATACAACAACCTTGAAGCTGCTCAAACCGCCTTTGCTAATAACCCTAACATTGTTGCGGTATTGGTTGAGCCCGTTCAAGGGGAAGGCGGTGTCACCGCTGCCACCGAAGCATTCATGAATGGTTTACGCGCCCTGTGCAATGAGCACGACGCCCTACTCATGCTGGACGAAATTCAAACCGGTAATGGCCGTACTGGTCAGTACTTTGCGTTTCAACATTTTGATTGGCATCCGGACGTATTAACCACCGCCAAAGGTTTAGGCAATGGTGTGCCTATTGGTGCCTGCCTAGCCAAAGGCAAAGCAGCAGAAGTACTACAACCAGGTTCCCACGGCAGCACCTATGGTGGTAACCCATTAGCGTGTGCAGCTGGTTGTGCCGTTATTGATACCATCACGGCAAACAATCTATGCGCACGTGTGACCGAATTAGGCGAGCGTATTCGCGAACAATTACACAAACATTTAGATCAAACCGGTTATGTAAAGGAATACCGTGGTAAGGGTCTAATGATCGGTATTGCACTTAATACCGAAGACAACGCAGCAGGCATTATGAAGTCTGCATTAGAGGCAGGTTTATTGTTAAACGTCACTGCCGGCAATGTGGTGCGTTTATTACCACCCTTTGTTTTAACAGACGAAGAAGCGGATTTAGTTGCTGAGAAAACCGCAGAGCAAATTACTGCTTACTTCGCCGCACAAAAATAAAAAGGCCAAGACTATGGCAAATCGTCACTTTTTAACATTATTAGATTTCACACCGTCAGAACTAGAACTGCTGGTTAACCGCGCAATTGAATTGAAAGCCATGCAACACCGCGGTGAGGTGTACGAACCTTTAAAAAACAAAACTCTGGGTATGATTTTTGAAAAATCCTCTACCCGTACTCGTGTAAGTTTTGAAGCGGGTATCGCGCAATTAGGTGGTCAAGCTATCTTCTTATCATCCCGCGATACTCAGTTAGGTCGTGGAGAACCCATCGAAGACAGTGCGAAAGTGTTATCACGCATGTGCGACATCATTATGATCCGCACCTTTGGCCATGACATTGTTGAAACCTTCTCTGCCAATTCTCGCGTGCCTGTGATTAACGCTTTAACAGATGATTATCACCCGTGCCAGTTATTAGCCGACATGCAAACCTATTTCGAACACCGTGGCAGCATTAAAGGCAAAACCGTGGTTTGGGTGGGCGATGGTAACAACATGTGCCACAGCTACATTAATGCTGCTCGCCAGTGGGACTTCAATCTTGTAGTGAACTGCCCTGAAGGCTTTGATCCTATGCCTGAACTTATGGAAGCCAATAAAGATCGCGTACGCATCGTACGTGACACTAAAGAAGCAGCCAAAGGCGCACACTTAATTGTGACGGACGTTTGGGCATCCATGGGCCAAGAAGAAGAACAGAAAGCACGTGAAAAAGTGTTCAAAGATTACCAGGTCAGCCCTGCTATCATGGACCTTGCGGATAAAGAAGCCGTATTCATGCACTGTTTACCGGCCCACCGCGGCGAAGAAATCAGCCATGACATGTTAGATGACCCACGTGCCGTGGTATGGGATGAAGCTGAAAACCGTTTACACGCACAAAAAGCCTTAATGGAATACTTACTTACCTCTGAGTAATGCGGTTTCCACATCTCACAAAAAAAGCCTCTTATGAGGCTTTTTTTGTTTATAGCAGCGGCATTATGCTTTGCTATAAAACTCACTAATAATGGACTTAAACACGTCCGGCCCGTACCAGCCTTTGGTATTGAACTGATACTTTTCTTGCAAACGCAACAACTGGGCTTTGGCTTCGGCGGGAGATGGTGAAGCCGTTGCTACATAAAAATCGATCTCGGTTAAGAACTCTAAAAAGCGCTCTGCCAATTGCGCTTTGGGTAAGCACTCTTCGCGATCTTTACCAGCGGTAAAATTCAACGTCGCCCCATAGCAGGTGGCATCTTGATTAAAAATCAACAGTTTATATAAAAACGTGCCCTCCACTTTTTCCACTTGCTCAAGCTTGCTTTGCAACCATGCATTATGACTGGCCTGCTCTTGGGACAAAGCGAGAATATTACGAATTTTTGTTAGGGCTTCGTTTAAGGTTTGCGCGTTAAGCGATGCAGGCAGTTGAGCCAATACCACTTGTTCATTGAATGTTTGTGGGCGGTTATCCAATTGTGTTTTTAGGCGTTCAACTTCATGTTCGAGCTTGGCAATCTCAGCTGAGGCACTTTCATAAATGGTGAACGGCCCAATTTCCACACGACGGCCATCATTCACAGCCACCAGCAAACAAATCACCAGTACAAAGGCCACCAAGCTGATCAAGGTCACCAATAACCAATTAGGTATGTGTTTTATCCATTCCAGCATAGATCTTCCTATTGTCACTTACGAATAATGATTAACGCCAAAACTTAAAACCACTTTGACCAAAAAGAATAAACTGGCTGCTACTAACCACATGGGCATAGCCAACAGCAAAATCAAGAAAATACCCACGCAAACCAAACTGGCTGCAGTGAATAATTGCAACGTATGCCCAGACAAGACATTCACCACAATGGCAGACACCATGGTGTACCCCCAAACTATTACAGATGCTTCAAGCGGCCCATCTAGCAGCCAAGCAATCATCATAATGTGCACATGAATAGCAATGAATACCCAGCGGGCAGTAGGTCGCTTTGCATAATATGCATTGGATCCCTGAGTGAAATTAGCAATGCAACCTGCTAGAACATCCCACAATAGTATGAAACCAAGAATTAACGCGGCTAAATGAATATCTGCCGATCCTTCGTACAAAAAGAAATAAATGAGAGCTGTGCCTAACAGGGACACCAAAAGCGTAACGGATACTTCTAAGGCAGTTTGGTGTTCACCAAACACTTCATGCAATGATTTTGGAACCTTAAATGTTTTCATACTCAATTATGTCATCCTTTAAATAATCTCATGCAAAACCATTTGCTGCTTAATCATACAGAAATACTGCCTTAATCAAACTGGCCTTTTACCCTTGCCGTAATAAAGTCCACCGCCGCTTTCACCTTAGGCGTGCCATACGCATTTTTTTGATACAGCATATAAACCGCCAGCCCGGAGTTTTCTGTAATATTTAACGGCTGATCAAACTGCAATTGCACCAACTCACCAGACTCTAAATAGGGTTTAAGCACCCAACGAGGCATCATCAAAATCCCCTCGCCATTGATGGCTTTTTGCACCAACCATTTGCCGTTATTGGTGATTAATTCAGCCGGTGCCGAAACCTCCTGCCATTGATTATTCACTTCACTTAACCACGGGGTAGGCCCCACAGGGGTTTTAAAATACAAACCCTTGTATTGCTTTAATTGCTGAGTGTTAGCCGGCACCCCATGTTGCTGTAAATACTTGGGTGCCGCCACCGGAATAAATTGATTCTCCATTAGGCGCACCGCCACGACACGCTCATTGGGAGCGTATCCACCGCGAATGGCGATATCCACGTCATCACGGGACAAACTGGAAAGCTCATCACTTAACACCACATCTAAGACAATATCTGGATAGCTTTGTTTAAACTCATCCATCAAAGGAATGAGAACACGCTCACCAAATCCAACCATAGAGCTGATTTTTAGTCGCCCCACAGGTTTTGACTGGTATGAGCGTACCGCAAGATCGCTCTGCTCTAACTGCTCCACTATGGTTTTGACCTGCTGAAAATAGGACTGACCAATTTCGGTTAAGCTCACCAAACGTGTAGAGCGTTTGAGTAATTGCGCCCCAAGGCTGGCTTCTAAGTCACTGATTCGGCGAGATATTGAGGATGCAGGCACATCAAATTGCTGCGCCGCACTGGAGAAACTCCCCCCTTCCACCACGGCAATGAAATATCGAATCGCCCTTAGTTGATCCACTTCTCACACCTTTTATTGTCTTTAAGGCAACAAATATTAGCAAATATGCCCATATTAATCTCTATTTTTAGAGGTAATATGAGTAACACGTTAAAAGTAATCAGAGGATTCCACCATGACTCAATACACAGAAATCAATCTAACCAAACGCCCAGACGGCAACCCTATTGGCCCACACATGTTTGAAGTAGTGAAAAAAGACATCCCTACTGCAGGCCCTGGTCAAATCCTTATCAAGCAAACGCACATGTCCCTAGATCCAGCCATGCTGGGTTGGATGAGCCCAGATACTGAAAGCTACATCCCTCCTGTGGAATTGGGTACGGTGATGCGCTCAAGCGGCCTAGGTGAGGTGGTGGAATCTAATCACCCAGATTTCAATGTAGGTGACAAAGTCATGGGCATGACTGGCTGGGCACAATACATCCTCAGCAATGGCCAAGGCTTTAATAAAGTACAAGCGGGTGTGGATGCCGAAACCGCCCTGTCTGTCTTTGCACTGCCAGGTTTAACCGCCACTCAAGGCATGAAATTTTTAGAGCCTAAAGCCGGCGAAACCCTAGTTGTCACAGGCGCCGCAGGTTCGGTCGGTTCTATCGTTGGTCAAATGGCCAAAGCAGATGGCCTACGCGTTATAGGTGTGGTGGGCGATGATGAAAAAGCCGACTGGATCGTCAATGAATTAGGTTTTGATGGCGCCATCAATTACAAAACCGATGATCTAGCCGCCAAACTCGCTGAGCTTACCCCTAACGGTATTGATGTGTTTTTTGAAAACACAGGGGGGCCAATTCAGCAGCACATCTTCAATCGCATGAATACCCATGGTCGCATTGTGGTGTGTGGCATGATTGCGGATTACACCTCTGCCAACCCAGCACCGGGTCCTAACTGGATTCCATTAATTAAAAAGCGTATTCGTATTCAAGGGTTTGCCATGCCTGATCACTTCGGTGAAGTACCCGCTTTATTAGGTAAACTGGCCCCATATGTGATGCAGGGTAAGATTAAATACCGCACTCACATTTTAGATGGCTTAGAAAGCGCCATGACCGGTTTGAATTTGTTCTTCACCGGTGGCAACAAGGGTAAATTGATCGTTAAGCTTTAATGTTTAGCGAGTTGATCTCCCAATAAAAAAGCGCTGATTATCAGCGCTTTTTTATTAGCTTATTTTTTGTTTTTAACTTTTAAGTGATTATTACCATCGCGAGACGCGCGAATTAAATCATTGCCCTGTTCAATTAATTCTTGAGCCCGTTGCGATTTAGCCATGCGATCATACAGCACCACATTCGCCGTAGCGGCTAGATTCATACAACCTATGGTGGGTACGTACACCACGTCATCCGCTTGATTGATCATTTTTTGAGGGATGTTGCCATCCTCTGGCCCAAAAATATAAAGCGCGCACTCTGGGTGTTCAAATTCAGGCAAAGGGGTTGCCCCTTCCACCAATTCAATACACACAATCTTGGTCGCGTCATCCATAAAATAAGTGGGTACAGACAGTAAATCATCCACTTTTTTTATTTCAGTGCTTTGCTGCGCGTTTTGCGTATCCGTATTATGGCGCGCTGCAAATCCATAACGATTCCCTGTGTAATACACATCATCCGCTTGGTAACAACCAATGGCGCGTAATACTGATCCAACATTTTGTGCATCTTTGGGATTTATTAAGCCGATGCTCACTTGGCCTTTTATTTTTTTCACAGTTTCGATACTACCTTCACCATGGCACGGGTTAAAAACCCTAAATCCGCATCGTTTATCACAAACGGTGGCAATACATACACTAATTTACCAAACGGTCTCACCCACACACCTTCTTCTACAAACATAGGTTGTACTGTAGGCATGTGCACAGGCTCATGTAATTCAATGACACCGATGGCCCCTAACACACGCACGTCTTTCACTTGCGGTAAATCACGCGCCGCGGCTAAACCTTGCTTTAAGCCGGCCTCAATATTACTGACCTGTTGTTGCCATTGTCCTTCCATTAACACATCAATACTGGCATTGGCCACAGCACAAGCTAATGGATTGCCCATGAAGGTTGGGCCATGCATAAACACACCTGCTTCCCCTTCGCAAATGCCTTTGGCTACCTTATCCGTACACAAGGTGGCCGCCAGACTCATGAATCCACCGGTTAACGCCTTGCCCACACATAAAATATCAGGAGAAATATTGGCGTGTTCGCAGGCAAACATTTTTCCTGTACGGCCGAAGCCTGTGGCGATTTCATCAGCAATTAACAGTACATCGTATTCATCGCACAGTTCACGAATGCGCTTTAAATAGTCTGGGCTGTAAAAACGCATACCACCGGCACCTTGTACGATGGGCTCTAAGATAATGGCGGCGATGTCTTCATGTTGTTGTGACAGTTTTGCTTTCACATCGTCTATATGATGTTCTGCAAACTCTTCACCAAATAAGCATTGAGGCGCTTGCGCAAAAATATGTTTGCTCAACACATTTTCAAACATGTGGTGCATGCCATTGACCGGATCACACGTGGCCATGGTGGCGAATGTGTCACCGTGATAACCATTTTTTACCGTCAGTAGTTTATTTTTGCGTTTTTTGCCTTGGCTTAAGGCATATTGAAATGCCATTTTAATGGCCACTTCCACCGCCACAGAGCCACTGTCGCTGATGAAAACTTTATTCAAGCCCTCTGGTGCCAACTTCACCAATTTTTCACACAAGGTCACAGCAGGTTCGTGGGTTAAACCACCAAACATCACGTGACTCATGGTTTCGATTTGATCATGGGCCGCTTGCTTTAATTTTGGATGACCATAGCCATGCACCGCTGACCACCAAGATGCCATTCCATCAATTAATTCACGCCCATCCACCAGCTTGATTCGTACGCCGTCTGTGCTGGCCACCGGAAATGGCGCCAAAGGGGAGGTAAATGAAGAATACGGATGCCACACATGCTGCTGATCAAGGGCGGATATTTGCTCTTTCGTTAAATGGGCCATGAATCACCGATTATAGATAAGTACCGGCATTCTAACGGATGCAGCAAATTGATCCAAGGAAGGCGAATTGCCCTATGATTTCAGCTACAATCAAGGCACATCTAAGAACGAATTTGTGAGCCCGCCATGAAAGCCATTGCCTTTGAACTCAGCTTACCTATTGATCATCCAGAGAGCTTGATTGAGATCGAGCAGCCGCAACCCAGCCCAACAGGCCGCGATATATTGGTCAAAGTAGATGCCATCAGTGTGAACCCTGTGGATGCCAAAATCCGATTGCGTGCGCGCCCAGAAAAAGGCGACGCCAAAATCCTTGGTTATGATGCCGTAGGCACGGTCACACAAGTGGGTAATACGTGCGAGCTATTTAAGGTGGGCGATCGTGTGTTCTACGCCGGCGACATGAACCGTCAAGGCAGCAATGCAGAATATCAATTAGTGGATGAGCGCTTGGTGGGCAAGGCCCCTGCCACATTAAATAATGCGCAAATTGCCGCGTTACCTTTAACCGCCCTGACCGCCTACGAAATGCTGTTTGATCGCTTACAAGTGGATATTCAAGACAACTATCAATCCAAGCCCAATCGTTTATTGATCACAGGCGGCGCCGGTGGTGTAGGCAGCATCATGATTCAGTTAGTGAAAGCCATTTGCCCAGAAGTACAGGTGATCGCCACTGCCAGTCGTGAAGCAAGCCAAGCTTGGTGTGGCAAAATGGGGGCGGATGTGGTTATTAATCACAACAATGGCATCGTCAAAGAATTAGAAAATGCGGGCATTGACAGTGTCACTCACATTGCCAGCATCACCCACACCCATTTGCACTTTGATGACTTTGCACAAGTGATTCAACCCCAAGGAAAAATCTGCTTAATCGATGACCCTGCAACCCCACTCAACATACAAGCGCTTAAAGCCAAAAGCGTGAGCTTGCATTGGGAGCTAATGTTTACCCGTAGCTTGTTTCAAACCGAGGATATGATCAAACAACATTTGATCCTAAAAGAAGTGGCCGAGCTAGTTGATGATGGCAAAATCATCAGCACCCTAAGCGAGAATTTCGGCAAAATTAATGTAGAAAATTTAAAGAAAGCCCATAGCTTAATTGAAAGCAATCAAAGTATCGGCAAGATTGTATTAGAAGGGTTTTAAGCCATTATTCAGGGTGTGACCCCTCACACCCACATGCTCCCCTGCCCTATCTAAAAAAACAAGCGGTAAAAACCCTTGGGCGACTGGTACAGCAATGCGTGGATAAAATGACTGAGTAAGGCTACAATTCGCCCTGAACAAGGGGTCTGCTATGAATCGTAAAAAGAAAATTTTCACCAAGTTATCCGCCAAAGCGAAAAAAGCGAACTTAAAAGCCAACCCCAAAAATAAGCCGAAATACATTTCAAAAGCAGAACGAGCAAAGTTAGAAACCGAAGCCAATGAGGCCTCAAATGAAGAAACGCCCCCTACTGATGCCCTTTAACGGGCTTGATAGATGCTCTTTTTCTGCTCAATAGCGGCTTGATGCTCTAAATATAAGGCCTCTACTTTTTCTCTTGCCCACTGGGTCTTACGTAGAAACTTCAGGCTGGAATTCAGGCTTGGATCTTGGGTAAAACAGCGAATATTCACCACCTCTCCCATGGCTTCAAATCCCAAATGATCGATGAGATCCTCTAATAAGGCTTTTAAGGTGATCCCATGCAATGGGTTATTGGGCTGTGTACTCATGGATGAATCTCAACAAAAAAACCATTCTAGCATATCCCAT
>JBFEWA010000170.1:0-6814 GCA_041546605.1 Bermanella sp. | reverse complement strand
TACGGCGCCATTTCTGAAACCAGTGAAAGTTATATTCATCGCGAAGCGGTTTACGCTAAAAGCAAGCATAAAACTCTTATCGCGTTATTGAAAAACGCTGAGTTAAAAGGCATGCCTGAACAAAATATTCAACGTCTGCGTTCACTGCATCGCTTGACCATGTCGGGTGTTTTCAAATATTGGAATCATAAAGAAGATTTATTATTAATCGCTCGTCAAGTGTTACGCGATTATTTGAAACCGCAACTGGGCCTGAAAGAAGTATCATCGCAGCCAGATCCAAGCCTAGCGGTGCATTTGCATGATGCCATTACCGATACCTTGTTTGGAATGGAAAGTTACCCAATGCGTTTTACTGGAAAAGTGTTTGCACACGGTAACTGCCATGAAGTGACGCAAAACATTTTATTAACTTGGGATATGGCTTTTTTGAATATTGGCTCGTTAATGACATCTCCTGTGAGTGAAGATCGCATGCGTTCTGCATTAGAAGCCTATGTGGAAGATCAGTATCGTGATGACTTTATGTCGTCCATTGCGGACTCCCATGCATTAACCAGTGTGCGTTGTAATGATATTGAATTTCAGCGCCTAAAAGCCTACTTGAAGGGGGCTGGCGTCATCGAGAATGTGGCGAAAGAAACGGCTGGTCTTCGTAGCTATTGGCAGTTGACCCAGTTGGGTGAAAATCGTTTACATAAATTATTGATCCCAACTCTAGGCTAATCGAGATTGAACTTTGTACCAACGTAATAAGGCGTAAGAATGAAAGTCATCGCAGTACTGGCTTTGCTTTTGCAATTAATGGCTTGCTCAGAACAGCCGATCGAAATTGATAAGATTCATGGCTACACCATGGGTACCAGTTACACCGTTCAGTGGCAGTATTCTGCCAATGTGAATGCAGAAACCACTCAGCAGGAAATCGATGCCTTGCTAAAGGACATTAATCAGCAGATGTCCACCTACCAAAAAGACAGTGAATTAAGTCGCTTTAATGCTTCGCAGGCACCGTCTACGCAGGCAATTAGTCCCGAATTCTTCGAAGTCATGGCGTTGTCGTTAGAGCTGAATGCTCTCACTAACGGCTATTTTGATATTACAGTAGGGCCGGTTGTGAATTTGTGGGGCTTTGGCCCAGACAAAATGCCCACCCATTTGCCCAGTGAGGCCGAAAAACAAGCGGCTCAAAACGCCATTGGCATAGCTGCCATTTCGATTGATGACCAAACCCAATCTATTTCCAAGCAAGCCCAGCGTTATATTGATTTGTCTGCCATTGCCAAAGGGTATGCGGTGGACAAGGTGGCTGAGCTATTGGAAGCTAAACAGCTGGCGCATTACCTTGTTGAAATTGGTGGTGAGATGCGTGTAAAAGGGAATAAGGGTGCAGATAAGCCTTGGCGTGTGGCGGTTGAAAAACCGGATGAAGCCCTGCGCAGTGTCCATAAGGTCTTTGAAATTAAAGATGCTGCTATGGCCACCTCAGGGGATTATCGCAACTATTTTGAGATGGATGGCCAACAGTATAGTCATACCATAGACCCGTTTACGGCTATGCCGGTCAAGCATACACTGACATCGGTGACAATAATTGATGATCAATGTGCTCGTGCTGATGCCCTTGCGACTGCTATGCTTGTAATGGGAGCTGAAAAGGCAAAGGCCTTTGCTGAAGAGCAGGGGATTAAGGCGTATTTGATTGAACGCAGCGTCGACGGTTTTAAAGAATATTCATCGCCAGCGTTTGATCGCTGGCAAACAAAGTGAGGTTTCCCCATGGAAATGATTTTAGTGGTTTTTATTTTCATGTTAATTGTCATTGCCCTAATGGCAGTTGGTGTGTTGCTTGGTCGTAAGCCCATTAGTGGTTCTTGCGGTGGCATGAGTGCTATCGGTATGGAATCTGCCTGTGACGTGTGTGGTGGCGATAAGCAAAAATGCGACACAGAAAAGAAAAAGGTTTCGAACCAAGCCGCATCTGATCTCGGGTACGATGCAAGCAAATAATAAGACAGTATTTAAGGAGTGTTGAATGGCCGATTACCATTATGACGTCATTGTTTTAGGAACAGGTCCCTCAGGTGAGGGGGCGGCAATGAATGCTGCCAAAAAAGGTAAAAAAGTGGCGGTGGTAGAAGAGGCTAACGTAGTGGGGGGGAATTGTACCCACTTTGGTACCATTCCATCTAAGGCGTTGCGTCATTCGGTTAAGCAAATCATTTCTTATAATACCAATCCTATGTTCCGTGACATTGGTGAACCTAGGTGGTTTAGTTTTCCTCGCGTACTGAAAACCGCGGAGCGCGTTATTGCCAAGCAGGTGAAGCTACGTACAGAGTTTTATAGTCGTAATCGTGTTCACTTGTATCACGGTCATGGTCGTTTTGTAGATAGTCATACCATTGAGATTACAGAAGGCCCAGCTTCCAGCACACGCTTGCATGCGGATCAAATCGTATTGGCAACGGGCTCAAGTCCTTTCCGCCCAGACGGTGTGAACTTCAATCATGAGCGTATCTACGATTCCGATACCATTCTTAAGTTAGAGCACACGCCGCGTACCATTATCATCTATGGTGCGGGCGTCATTGGTTCTGAATACGCGTCTATATTCAGCGGTTTGGGTGTAAAGGTAGATTTGATCAACCCAGGTGAGCGCTTGTTGCCATTCTTGGATGATGAGATCTCTGATGCACTGAGTTATCACCTAAGGGATACCGGCGTGCTGATTCGCCATAATGAGCTGTTTGATTCGGTGGAAACCGATGAGCACAGTGTGGTTATGCATTTCAAATCCGGTAAGCGTATTAAAGCGGATGCGTTACTGTGGGCTGCTGGTCGTAAAGGCAATACAGACAATCTTGGTTTGGAACATGTTGCCATTGAGCCAAACAGTCGTGGTCAGGTGGAAGTGGATGAGAACTACAAGACCAGCTGTGATCATGTATATGCGGTTGGTGATGTTGTGGGCTGGCCAAGCCTAGCTTCAGCTGCTTACGACCAAGGTCGAAGCGCAGCGGCCCATTTGGCGGGTGATGATGACTATTGGTTCGTTAACGATGTGCCTACGGGTATTTATACCATCCCTGAGATCAGCTCCATCGGTAAAACCGAGCGTGAGCTGACCAATGAGAAAGTCCCCTATGAAGTGGGCCAAGCCTTCTTGAAGAGCATTGCTCGTGCTCAGATCACAGGGGAAAGCGTGGGTATGTTGAAAATCTTGTTCCATCGCGAAACATTGGAGATTTTAGGGATTCACTGCTTTGGTGACCAAGCCTCTGAGATTATCCATATCGGCCAAGCCATTATGAAGCAAACCAATGGCGGCAATAATGTGAGCTATTTTGTGAACAATACCTTTAATTATCCCACCATGGCAGAAGCCTATCGGATTGCCGCATTGAACGGTTTGAATCGAATCACATAGATTGAGTGATAGTTGAAACGGGCTTCGGCCCGTTTTTTATGCAAAAAATAAACTAAAAGGTAAATTTAACTTGTAAAACTGTTATATGGCGCACATTTACCGGTATGGTAAATATCCATGTCTAGTGCTATTTGCTTAAATTGGTGAAACTGAATTCCGTTGTAGTTAAATAATAAGAAGTGAATGTATGGCGTTAATTAAATATCTGCAGATTTTAGCTAAGCATGATGGCTCTGATTTGTATTTGAGCACAGGCGCCCCCCCAAGTGCTAAATTCCAAGGCACACTTAAACCTCTGGGCAAAGAGCCTCTAAAGTCTGGTCAGATCGCTAAAATGATAGAAGCGGTCATGGATGAAGATCAGAAAAAAGAATTCGAACAAGAACTTGAATTGAATATGGCCATTAGCTTGCCAACCGGTGGTCGTTTTCGTTTGAACATGTTCCGTCAGCGCAATGAAGTGTCTTTGGTTGCGCGTAACATCGTCACGGATATTCCTCGCTTTGATGATTTAGGCTTACCCGAGGTATTAAAAAAGGTCATTTTAGCTAAGCGCGGTTTAATCTTATTTGTAGGGGGAACGGGTTCTGGTAAGTCCACTTCGCTTGCGTCTTTGATTGATCACAGAAACACCAATGTGCCTGGGCACATTATCACTATCGAAGACCCCATTGAATTTGTGCATACCCATAAGCGCTCGATTATTAATCAGCGAGAAGTAGGGGTGGATACTAAGAGTTTTAAAGCGGCGCTGAAAAATACCCTACGACAAGCGCCGGATGTGATTTTGATCGGTGAAATACGTGACCAAGAAACCATGGAGCACGCCTTAGCGTTTGCTGAAACTGGTCATTTAGCCATCTCAACCTTGCATGCGAATAATGCTAACCAAGCGTTAGACCGCATTATTAACTTTTTCCCGGAAGAGCGTCACAAGCAATTACTACAGGACTTAGGTCTAAACCTACAAGCCATTGTCTCTCAACGTTTGGTGCCGACAGTGGATGGTAAGCGAGTGGCTGCGGTTGAAGTGTTATTGGGCAATAAAACCATTCAAGACCTTGTGTTTAAAGGGGATACGGATGGTATTAAAGAGATTATGTCCAAGTCCGAAAACCTCGGCATGCAGACATTTGATGCGGCATTATTTAAGTTGTATGAAGCCGGTAAAATTTCTTTGGAAGAAGCACTTAAGAATGCAGACTCAGAGAACAACCTACGTCTGCGCATTAAATTGGCTGACGGTGGTGAGTCCAACGAGGCGGGTAATGATCCGTTAGCGAAATTATCCTTGGAGAAAACACCAGAGGAACTTGCTAGCGAAAACCGCTCTCAGCAAGAAGAAAAAGAGCTAGAAATGTTAATGCAGAAAACGGCATAAAGCGTTTGCTATAAAGCACACACAGAAAAGCCGATAATGACACTGGACTCTTAAAGGAGCAGTTTCATTATCGGCTTTTTTGGTTGGTTTATTCGCTTACCAGTGACAAGTACTGGCTATCAATGTCGTTTTGATAGTAAGCCAAACCCAGCTTGTTGAGATAGTCTTCTCGTGGAATTTCCATGGCATGGGCTTGTAAATTATCCAAATCGAACGGCAAGCTGCGTTCTTGATAAATGTTTTCAAGTTGCCCCATGTATTTGTGTAAGTCCATTAGCATTACAACCGCGCCCACATCCGGTTTTACATTGCCGTTAAGATCTTCTGGCAAGGTGACTGCAATAATGGCTGGGGTTTCGTCGTTACCTGTGTGCACTTTACGGGTACGCACTTTTTCATTGGCCCAGAAAAACGCTAATTCTTTGCTTTGGGTTAGGAATACGGGGTCTTTACGTTCTGTGTAGTTGTTACCAATGGTGGCCATGGCTTTCTTGGTCACATTGTTGATCTCTTTGTCACCAGAGCGCTTCAGGCCCTCTTTTAGAATGGCGTCGGTTAGGCCAGATGTGGTGCCGTGATACCAAACATTGCTGGTCTTGAAGCCAGATTCACTTAAAAGAGATGGGCTGTCTTTCAGATTTGCTGGGGTTTCGATATTGGTGGTCATACAAACTCCGATAAGCGGCGAATGCTCAAGACATCTATGAGCCATTCAAATTGCGGCGCATTATACCAAGAATCTCCCAGAATGTTATCCAGTGAGTGCCTCACACCTTTTGTAGCAGGGTAAATGTCTGTTCCATGGCTGTGTCAAGGCGTGTCAGGGCCCTCAGTAAAAGCCTTGCGGATGGCTTCAATGCGCTTGCGATTGACCCCAAGGTCGCTATAGCCCAGCCGTGAGGCAGATCGTACCTCAATGGTCGAAGGCAGAATGAGAAACTCCACATCATCAACAAATCCAAAGAATCGAGAGGTGAATTCATATCGAACATAACCGGGCTCTTGAAAAGTGAGCTTCGCCTCATGGAATTGAGATAAGGTGGAAAGCAAACGGGCTTGGGCTTGCTCGATGGATAATGCATGTTGAATGGGCGCTATTTTGTGCGAGTCTTGCGCGTAACTGGATACACAATTGGGGGAACTAGGGCAGGGGTAAAGTCCACTATTTACAACCCCAAGCTGCTTTGGTGTCATGCCAGCACACCCGGTTAAGGTGGCAATGGCCACAAGGCTGAACAGATATAGAGAGTATTTCATGGGCGTTACACATAGATAATTTGAGTTACAGGACATTAACAAACTTTAACCAATGGAAGCAATTTAGCTAGGAAAGTGTGATGCGCATCCCAAAAAATGCCCGTAGAATCCACCACCGATTATATGAAGGGGGAGATATGCGCTCTTATTTTAATACAGTGTTACTTTTTCTGCTGATGATGGCAGGAAGCACTGTTCATAGCCAAGCATTAACGCTTGATGAAACGATGCTTCGAGCTAATGACGCATTAAAGGAATTGAAAAGATGGAATAACACCCATTTGCGCAATTTATTAATGGATCGCATACAGCAAAATGAATTTTTAATTAGCGTGTTAATGGACGTTGATTTGCTGAATGAACCAACCGAGATTGATGCGCAATTTGATTATGCGGTAAAAAATATCATCAATGATCAATTGGGCTTGAGTTTCTTTGCTAAGAATATCGCCATGATTACAAGGCAAGAAGCGTTAGATATTGATGCCTTGCTTACAGAGAAAAAAGGCTTGAAGCAAGAATACCAGGAAAGCTTAAGTTACTCTCAAGGTATTACCAGCAGTAAACACCTAGTGAATCGTTTGTTGTACATCAGCTTGATGGAAAAATACGCAAGTATTTAGTTAGCCTTGCTGCTGAATATAGTCGAGCGCTTTGCCTTTAAAATAATGGACATTTTTGTAGGGCAAAATGACCGGGTCAGGGTCTACTACTTCCACTTCAATTTGATTTTTCATGGCAATATC
>JBFEWA010000446.1:0-2223 GCA_041546605.1 Bermanella sp. | reverse complement strand
TGTTGAGTACGATCTATACTACTCTGTACAAGATCAGTCGGACGTCTGGAGACAGGCGTCAGGCGTCAGGCGCAAAGAAAGGTCGCTTCGGCGGCCTTTTTTATGTCCATAGAAAAGCATTGAACACAACTCAAATGTTAGATGAAGAATGTAAGATGAGAGATGTGCTTCACTGACAGCACACTCGTCATTCCGGACGTGAGGGACGAACGAGCCGGAATCCAAACCTTGAGGTGGGTTACGACCTCACTTTGCTGGCTCTACCGCCAAACTGCTTCTTGCTTCTGCCCTCGTACCTACAACCCGTTCACCCTGAGCAGCGAGGAACGAGCGTGTCGAAGGGCAACCCCGTCTTCAATTTTGTGCACTTAATTGAGAAAATCCCATCAAAAACAGATACAGTGATGACCTTACTAGAGAGTCAGCCATGAAGTATTTGTTTTTAATCTGCACCCTGCTACCCACCTTAGCCCTTGCTCAAGTTTATACTTGGATTAACGAGCAAGGGGTTCGTGTCTACGGTGATGAGCCACCCGCTCATGCCAACAAAGCCGAGCTTCCAAAACTGCAAGAAGTACAGATGCCCAAAATGGTGCAAAAAGAAGAAAAGGTCGAAGACGCACCCGCCAACGGCTTTAAGGGATATGTCACCTTGGAAATAATTAGCCCCAAAGAGGATCACATGATCACCATGGGAGAGGCCGGAGGCGCCACAATTCAGCTTAATATATTCCCAGCACTACAACCTAAGCATGAGATTTCACTATTGCTTAATGGCAGGATTATCGAAACCGGCCCTAAGCTGCAATTCCAGCTTAATAACCTGAATCGCGGGTCTCACTTACTTCAAGCCCAGATCAAAGAACAGGGCAAGCTACTGATATCCAGCCCAAAACGCCGTATTCATGTACAGCGTCCATCGATACTGAATCGTCCACGCACTTAATAAGACCGCTACGCACCAATATGGTGCTATAGTGTAGTGTAAATAATCCCTTCGCACCTTTAGCAAGCCGTAAACCCCTATGGTCAAAGGCCTGTTTGCCTATAACAGTGCAAAATCAAAATGGCTTACTTCTTGCTACATGGCCTCTACCTAGGAAAAGTATCTTTATGGCCGATTTCGTTTTTTATAAACAACTGATTAATCACTTAGATAGCTCGATTTTAGTGCTAGACGAGGCATTAACGGTTCGCTACCTAAATCCAGCAGCCGAAGCCTTGTTACAAGTGAGTGGCCGCCGTTGTGTGGGCGTGCCAGCGGAAATGGTCTTCCTAGATATACAGCAAGACTTACAAACATTTGAAGCGTCATTAAGCCAAGAGACCTCGTTTACTAAACGTGAGGCCGAAGTGCGACTGATGAATCAACAGGTGATCACGCTGGACTACAGCGTATCCCCAGTGGAGTTTGAAAAGACCATGTGTCTAGTGGTGGAAATGCATCCAAGAGATCGCTTACTTCGAATCAGCCGCGAAGAAGAATTGATCACAGCGCAGGCCACCACCCAAGCCTTAGTAAGAGGCATGGCCCATGAGATAAAAAATCCCCTAGGCGGCATTCGCGGCAGTGCGCAATTGCTTGAGCGCATGTTGGAAAAGGAAGAATTAAAAGAATTCACTCACATCATTATTGATGAAGTGGATCGCTTAAGAAACTTGGTGGATAAAATGTTAGGGCCCAATAAATTATTGGAGCGTTTAGAAACTAACATCCACGAAGTATTAGAGAGAGTACATAGCCTAATCAGTGTTGAAGCCGAAGGTAAATTAAGACTTCGCCGCGACTATGATCCTAGTATTCCTGAATTTTTAGCGGACAAAGAACAATTAATTCAAGTGGTATTAAATATTACCCGTAATGCTATGCAGGCACTACTGGCGCAAGAATCACCTGAATATTTCCCAGAAATTACGCTTAAAACTCGAGCCATTCGACAATTTACCATTGGCCACACCAAGCATAGATTGGTTTTACATTTAAGCATTATCGATAACGGCCCAGGGATTCCTGACAACATAAGAGAAAGTTTATTTTTTCCTATGGTCAGTGGGCGAGCAGAAGGTACCGGTCTTGGCCTGTCCATCGCGCAATCCATTGTGAACCAACATCAGGGCATTATTGAGTGTGATAGTGAACCTGGGAAGACACAATTTTCTATCTATCTGCCACTTGAGCTCAGTCTCGAAGACTATCAATCTCAAGTGCAGAAAAATATTTTT
>JBFEWA010000210.1:0-5930 GCA_041546605.1 Bermanella sp. | reverse complement strand
TACCATGCTGCTTAACAAACAAGGCTTGTTTACTGGGGATGCCCGCGATTATGTAGGCGAGGTGCGATTGGCTCCTTTGTCGGTACCTAAATCTGCCAAAAGTCGCTTTATAGCCACCAGTGATTTGGTGAACTGGCAGCAATTAAAAGGGCAGGTTAAATCACGCGAATTAACGGCTCATAAAGGCCAATTTGGTCATGTGCTTATTATAGGCGGGGATCACGGCATGGCCGGTGCGGCCATATTGAGTGGCCAAGGGGCGTTAAGATCCGGTGCGGGCTTGGTCAGCGTGGCCACTCGAGCTGAACATGTAAGCGCCCTCGTGTCTCGACAGCCAGAGATCATGGCCCATGGGGTAAGCAGTGGACAGGATCTGCAGCCGTTACTGGCCAAAGCGGATGTCATCGCCATTGGTCCAGGCTTAGGCCAAAGCAGCTGGGGGCAACAAATGTTGCAACAAGTGATGCTAACGGATAAACCCCTTGTGCTGGATGCGGACGCATTGAACTTATTGGCGCAGCGTCGCATTGGGCATAATTTAGCGAATCGTATCAGTATCATGACCCCGCATCCGGGGGAGGCAGCGCGATTATTAAATGTGTCCACCCAGGATATTGCACAGGATCGTTTTACCCGTGTGCAACAATTGAGTGAACAATTTCATTCTCACGTGGTATTAAAAGGGGCGGGCACCTTGATTGGTGACGACCAACACATCAGTATTTGCACCGATGGCAACCCGGGCATGGCCAGTGGCGGCATGGGGGATGTGTTAACCGGCATCTTGGTGGGGATGATGGCGCAGACGCTATCGTCTTTGCCTGAAGCATTACATGCCATTGTCAGTGGCGGAGTGTGCTTGCACAGCGCCAGTGCCGATGAAGCCGCAAAACAAGGTATGACAAGTTTGCTGGCCAGTGATTTGCTAGTTGAATTACGCCAGTTATTAAATTGACAGGTTAGAGAAACACGCATGCAACCGTTGCAGTTACAGTTTGCCGATGAAGACGCCATGTTGGCGTGGACCCATGATCACGCCCAGTTGTTAAAACCGGGTTTGGTGGTGCATCTTCATGGTGATTTAGGTATGGGGAAAACCACCTTGAGTCGCGGCTTGATTCAGGGCTTGGGTCACAACGGCAAGGTGAAAAGTCCCACTTATACCTTGGTAGAACCTTATGAGCTTGGTACCCTCAAACTGTATCATTTCGATTTGTACCGTTTGGCGGACCCAGAAGAATTGGAATTCATGGGTGTTCGGGATTATTTTGCCCATGACACCGTGTGTTTGATCGAATGGCCCGAGAAGGGTGCAGGTATCCTGCCGGATGCGGATATGGATATTTTAATAGAGCCTTGGCAACAAGGTCGTCAGTTGACGCTGAGTGCGCATACTGACAAAGGACAGGCCCAACTCAGTGCTTGGGCGAAGTAATCACATAATAAGAAAGATCTGACGTGCGTATCGTATTAGCCGTTCTATTAATAAGTTGCAGTGTGTTATCGCTTGCGGATGTGCAGGGGGTGCGCCTGTGGCATGCGCCGGATAGTTCCCGTTTGGTGTTTGATTTAAACCAAAAGGCAGAACATAAGATCTTTCCGTTATCCTCGCCAGATCGGTTGGTCATTGATATCGACAACAGCAAGCTATTGGACTCCCTAAAAGACTTGGATTTATCCGTTGGCCCCATCAAAAAAGTGCGTTGGGGTATGCGCGATCATAAAGATTTACGCATTGTTTTAGATTTACGCGAAGCGGTGGAGGCCAAGAGCTTCCCACTGCCACCTAACCAGCAATACAGTCACCGTTTGGTGGTGGACTTACTGCCGAAAAGCGACAGCTTTAAACCCTTAGAAATTACCAAACCTGTGTTGGATGCCAAAGCAACTCAATCCACTACGCGGGATATTATTATTGCCATTGATGCAGGCCACGGTGGTGAAGATCCTGGGGCCATTGGTCACGGCGGCATTTACGAGAAAAAAGTGGTGCTGGCCATCGCCAAAAAACTCGAGGCGTTATTAAAGCGCGAAAAGGGCTTTAAACCGTATTTGGTGCGTACAGGGGATTACTACATTGGCTTGCGTGATCGAACCAACAAAGCGCGCAAAGCCAATGCGGATTTATTTATCTCCATTCACGCCGATGCATTCAATAGCCATCGCGCCAGTGGCAGTTCCGTATTCGCCTTGTCACAAAGCGGTGCCACCAGTGAAGCGGCCCGTTGGCTGGCGGATAAAGAAAACGCCTCGGATTTAATCGGTGGTGTGGGCGGTGTGAGTCTTGATGACAAAGAAGATTTATTAGCCGGTGTGTTATTGGATTTATCCATGACAGCGAGCTTGAGCGTGAGCTTAGACTTAGGCCAGATGGTGTTAAACAGCATGGGCGGCGTGTCTAAACTGCACAAGCATAAAGTGGAACAAGCGGGCTTTGCTGTGTTGAAATCCCCAGACATTCCATCGTTATTAATTGAAACCGGCTTCTTATCGAACCCGGGAGAGGCGCGCAAATTAAAAACTGCGTCCTATCAAGGGCAAATGGCATCGGCCATTTTTAAAGGCATTAAGCGTTACTTTATGCAGTCACCGCCGCCGGGCACTTACTTGGCGAGTATCCGTAATAAAAGCGATCGCTTAAAAGAGTATGTGATTGCACCTGGGGACACCTTGTCTGTGATTGCTCAGCGCCATGCCACCTCCATGGCAAATTTAAAACAATTGAATGGTTTAAAAACCAGTATCATCCGTGTGGGCCAAGTGATTAAAGTGCCGGCATCTTAGCGCCACTATTTAGCGAATTAGCGAACGAAAAGAATTTCATGAAACGAATTGAAGTATTAAGTCCACGTCTTGCCAACCAGATTGCCGCTGGTGAAGTGGTGGAGCGCCCTGCCAACGTGGTAAAAGAGTTGGTGGAAAACAGTTTGGATGCTGGCGCCAATCGCATCGAAATCGATGTGGAGCAAGGGGGCGTTAAATTAATCCGCATTCGCGACAATGGCTTTGGTATCGAGAAAGACGATTTGCCTTTGTCGTTAAGTCGTCACGCCACCAGTAAAATTAAAGACCTTGATGACTTAGAGTCAGTACAAAGTTTAGGTTTCCGTGGCGAAGCGTTGGCGTCCATCGCCTCGGTTTCCCGATTAGTTTTAAGCTCCCACGAACAAGAAAGCGACGAAGCTTGGCAAGTACAAGCCGAAGGTCGCGACATGGCCACAGAAGTTAAACCCTGCGCACATCCTGTGGGCACCACCATCGAAATGCGGGATTTGTTTTTTAATACCCCTGCTCGTCGAAAGTTTTTACGCACCGAAAAAACCGAATTTAATCACTTAGAAGAAGTGGTGAAACGCATGGCGTTGAGTCGTTATGATGTGTCGTTTCAACTGCGCCATAATCAAAAAGTCATTCACAGCTTACGTCCGTGCACCTCTGAGTTTGACCAAGAAAAACGCGTGGCCAGCTTGTTAAGCGCTGACTTCATGAAAGAAGCGGTGCGCATCGACATGGAAGGTGCGGGGCTTAAATTATGGGGCTGGGTAGGTTTGCCCACGTTTAGCCGTAGCCAAGCGGACATGCAGTACTTTTTTGTGAATGGTCGCATCGTACGCGACAAGTTAGTGGCGCACGCTATTCGCCAAGCGTATCAGGATGTGTTGTATCACGGTCGCCACAGTGCGTTTGTGTTGTATTTAGAGTTGGATCCATCACTCGTCGATGTAAACGTTCACCCCACCAAGCACGAAGTACGTTTCCGCGATGGTCGTTTAGTGCATGACTTTTTATTCCGCTCCTTACATAAAGCCTTAGGTGAAGTGCGCCCAGAAACACCACAAGCGCAAACATTACACGCACAACCACAAGTGAGTGGTATTGCTGCCGGTGAATTTGCGGGGCAAAACCACATGCCACTGCAACAGCCTACACAGTCACAACCTTGGCAAGGCAGTTACCAAACAACGAGCGCTCAGCCGGGTCAGGTGCGCGAGCAGATGCAAAGTTATGGGCAGTTACACACAGGTAATAACAGCATGCAGCCAAATGCTGCGCCCATGGCCAGCATGAATGCGCATCAAAGTGTGGAAGATCAAGTGGTGCCACCCTTGGGTTATGCCATCGCACAATTGCACGGTATTTATATTCTTTCACAAAATGAGCAAGGCATGGTGATTGTGGACATGCATGCGGCTCACGAACGCATCACTTATGAGCGTTTAAAAACCGCCTATGATGAACAAGGGATTCCATCGCAACCCTTGTTAGTGCCTGAAACCATTCATGTGAGTCAGCAGCAAGCGGATGTGGCGGAGCAACATGAAGAAGAACTGGCAAAACTGGGCTTTCAGTTGGAGCGATTAGGTCCGGAGAGCATCGTGATTCGTCAAATGCCGATTCTATTGCGCAGCGCGAATAGCGAAGCCTTGGTGGTGAAGGTGTTAGAAGATTATCGTCAGCATGGTAATTCCCGTCACATGACAGAATTCAGAAATGAAGTGCTCTCCAGCATGGCCTGTCATGGCTCGGTGCGCGCCAATCGACAACTCACCATTGCAGAGATGAATGGCTTATTGCGCGATATGGAAGTCACCGAACGCAGTGGCCAATGCAATCATGGCCGCCCCACTTGGACGCAACTCAGCATGAATGAGTTGGATAAACTGTTTTTACGTGGGCGCTAATATGACTCAAGATACACAATTACCGCCGGCCATTTTCATTATGGGCCCAACAGCGTCTGGTAAAACGGCGTTGGCCTGTGCCCTGTACGATCAATTGAATTGTGAGTTGATCAGTGTGGATAGCGCCTTGGTCTACAAAGACATGAACATAGGCACAGCTAAGCCCACGGCAGAGGAACTGGCGCAATACCCTCATCATTTAATTGATATTCGCGATCCATCTGAGCCATACAGTGCCGCGGATTTTCGTGAAGATGTACTGTCACTAATGGCCGATATTACCGCTCGGGGGAAAATCCCTGTGCTGGTGGGCGGCACCATGCTGTATTTTAAGTTTTTGCTAGAAGGTGCTGCGGATTTGCCAGAGGCGGATGAAAGCATTCGCAAGCAAATTGAAGATGAAGCTTCAGAGAAAGGCTGGCCCGTCATCCATGAAAAATTAGCGCAAGTGGACCCAGAATCCGCCGCACGATTGAACCCTAATGACCCGCAACGGGTACAGCGCGCATTAGAGGTCTTCCTCATTACAGGCAAGCCGTTAAGTGAACATTGGGCACAGCAGCAAGCCCAATCCATCCCATACCATGTGATTCAATTTGCCATTGCCCCCAAAGAGCGCAAAACCCTGCATGAGCGTATTGAATTGCGTTTTCATCAAATGCTAGAGCAAGGCTTTGTGGAAGAAGTACGTAAGCTTTTTCAGCGTGGCGACTTACATGAAAACCTACCGGCTATTCGTGCGGTGGGTTATCGACAAGTGTGGGACTTTTTGGATGGCAAGTTGTCCTATGATGAGATGGTGTTCAAAGGGATCGTGGCCACTCGCCAGTTGGCAAAGCGCCAAATGACCTGGCTGCGCAGCTGGGATAACTTGAACTGGTTAGAGAGCGAAGATCCGCAATTAATCGAAAAAGCGCTGAAAATCATCTCTCATGTCGCTATTGGCTAGTGAATTGGCCAGAAATGGTAAGAATCTGTGGCGAGTTTCGTCTTATAATTCTATAAATAAAATAGTGTCATGATGGGTGTCCCATTTCGAACCTCTTTGAAACAAGTAGCTAAATTTAGTTCGCTAAATATTGAACATGCTAGTTGGATAGGTGCAATCACAGTTTTGAGTGGTTGAAAAAACCAATTAAAAAATTACAAAAACCTCGCGGAAGGCCGAAAGTTAGCGCCTTCTGCCTTGAAAATAGTGGAATCCAAGGCTGAATATTGAGCTGGCATAGAGCCACCATGTTTATGGCC
>JBFEWA010000489.1:0-1716 GCA_041546605.1 Bermanella sp. | reverse complement strand
GTTTCCGCAAACGAAACACGTGGAATCCATGGCGTTGTTTGTAAAGGATTAAATTATGGTTAAAGTTCGGGATGATCATTTGGTGGTCGATGGCCAAGTGAATGTGGATGCTTGGATCGATAACTTAACCCAGCAAGTAGAAATCAAAGATGTCGACCAGCTTCGACATGCCTGCGACATAGCGCAAACATTTGAATCCCAAGCCATTGCTAATAAAGAGCAGTGGAACGCGGACATTTCCAGTTTGCAAATTGCCACCGAGATGACACAAGTCTTGGCTGAACTGCACATGGATCAAGCCAGTATCGTAGCTGCGATCTTGTATCGTCCTGTGCGTGAAGGGCGCTTGGCTTTAAATCATGTGGTGCGACAGTTTGGCGAAGAAATTGCCAAGTTGATTGATGGTGTTTTAAAAATGGCCGCCATCACTCAAGCCCAGAGTGCGTCTAAATTAAAAGTGCTCGGGCAAAGCGAAGCGCAAGTGGAACACATGCGTAAGATGCTGGTCGCCATGATTGATGACGTACGTGTGCCCTTGATCAAACTGGCAGAGCGAACCAGTGTGATTCGCGCAGTCAAAAATGCCACTGAAGAGCGTCGCTTGAAAGTGGCCCGTGAAGTATTTGATATTTACGCTCCCTTGGCCCACCGTTTAGGGATTGGTCAAATCAAATGGGAGCTAGAAGATTTAAGCTTTCGCTATCTAGAGCCCGACGCCTATAAAAAAATTGCCGCCTTATTAGATGAAAAACGTTTAGGGCGTCAGCAATACATAGACAACGTAGTAGAGACTCTCAAGAACGCCATTGAAGGTGCTGGCATCAAGTGTGACATTCAAGGTCGTGCTAAGCACATCTATAGTATTTGGCGAAAAATGCAGCGTAAGAACATCGATTTCTCTGAAGTGTACGACATTCGTGCCGTGCGTATTTTGGTGCCGGAAATTAAAGACTGTTATGCCGCTTTAGGTATCACTCACACCTTTTGGCGACACATTCCCCATGAGTTTGATGATTATATCGCCAACCCAAAAGAGAACGGTTACCGCTCATTACATACCGCGGTAATTGGTCCTGAAGGTAAAGTATTAGAAGTGCAAATTCGTACCTTTGATATGCATGATGATGCCGAACTTGGGGTATGTGCTCACTGGTTATATAAAGGCACAGACGTTAACGGCAAAGATAACGGTTACGAAGAAAAAATCTCGTGGTTGCGTCAAGTACTGGAGTGGCATGACGAACTGGGTGACATCAATGATCTCATGGGAAGCCTGCGTCAAGACGTGACGCCTGATCGCGTATACGTGTTCACCCCAGATGGGCACGTGGTGGACTTACAGCCGGAATCCACACCTATTGATTTTGCGTATCGTGTGCATACAGAAATTGGTCACCGTTGTCGCGGCGCTAAGGTAAACGGTCGTATTGTACCGCTCACCTATAAAGTAAAAACTGGCGAACAAATTGAAATTTTAACCAGCCGTGATGCTCACCCATCCCGTGATTGGTTGAACTCTGAAAACGGTTATGTAAACACCACCCGTGCTCGCGCTAAAGTGGCCTCTTGGTTTAAAAACCAAGCCCGTGATCAAAATATCATTGATGGTAAAGGCATTCTTGAGCCAGAACTGAAGCGCATTGGTTTTAATAACATCGATGTGCATCAGCTGACTCAGGATTTGAATTTCAAGCATCTTGATGATCTATATGCCGC